>CAZSOG010000180.1:0-7775 GCA_964607555.1 uncultured Pirellulaceae bacterium
ATATGGCTTTCAGCCAAAGGAATTGTTTTCCGATCGCGAACCTGGGGCGCCGGTCGCCTACGGCTCCCTCTGCCCCAGGCGACGATGAATAGGGCCTTCGGCGAAGGCGTTTCGAATGATCCCTGTACGTCCCACATGGTTCCTTGATAGAAAATGTCGTGAACGGCTACGATAAAGTGAGCATTGCGCTCCGTGACATGGTTGCAAGCCGTGAGCGTGACAATCGTTGATGTGCCGGCCCTTGGAAGGTTGCCTGTCAACTGGGGTTTCCCATCGTTTTACGGCGATCTTATTTCCCGGTCGCTTTGCCTTCGCCCAGGTTGCGGGTCAGGAACTCCTCGTACTTACGAAAGCGCGCGAGCGTTTTGACATCGCCACCGAGTCCGTGGCGTCCCGTGGGGTCGAGGAACAGCTCGACGAGCGTTTCCTTGTGCGCCTTGAGCAATTCGCGATAGACGCGCACGGTATCCTGGTACAACACATTGCTGTCCTCCATGCCATGGAGCAGCAACAGTTTGCCCTTGAGGTTCTTGGCCAACGGCAACAAAGAGTATTTCTTGAGATCGGTCACGCCGACGCGACTGCTGCCGATCGTGCCGGTTGTATACCACGAGTTGTAGTTCTCCCATTCCGTTGGCCCGGCGCCGGCGATGCCGACCGCGAACACATCGGGCTTCGTGTACATGCACATCTGTGTTTGAAACCCACCGAAACTCCATCCATGGATGCCGACGCGTTTGGCGTCAACACCATAATTCTTGACCAGATACTTCACGCCATCGACTAAATCCTCGACCTGCGGACGCCCAACATGTTCGTAGTTCGCGTTTTCAAACAGGCCACCATATCCGGAAACGCCGCGCGGATCGATCGTGCAGGTCACGTAGCCGTGCCGCTTGGCCATGTACCAGGCGAACAGAAAGCTATCCGAACTATAGCTGCCGTCCGCGACCATTTTGCGCGTGCCGAGTGGCCCGCCATATACGTAGATGAGCAGCGGGCGTTTGTCCTTCGCCGACCACCTATCCGGCTTGAACAAAGCACCGTGAATATCCTGGCCATGCCGGTTCTGATACGTGAAAAACTGAGGACGCACTTTGGTTACCAACTTGGCCTTGTCCGGCTGGCCGTGCGTGATCTGCTCCATCTGCTTCCCCGGCACGTCGATCGCAAACAACTCCTTGACCTTGCCGTACCGGACGAAATTAGCCAAGACATGTTTGCCATCGTTACTGACCGCGACGCTCGAGTACGTGCCATCTTGGGGTGCCAGACGCACCATCGCGCCGGAATCGAGTGTCACGCGGTAGACATGGCGACGTGCCGGATGGTCCTTCGTGGTCGTGACGAACAACGTTCGGTGATCCTTGGAGATCCGTTCCGGGTACACTTCAAAGCGTCCTTGCGTCAGCGGATTCAGCGTCCCGTAAACTGGGTCCAACACATGCAGGTGCCGAAAACCGCTGAGTTCGCTCAACAGCACGATGCGCCGGTTATCGGCCAGGAACATTGGCTGGACCATGCGCGGTGTGTTGGGACCACCGGTATGGAGCTCCTGGTGGACCTGTTTCGCCAGGCGATCAATCACTCGAGAAGGCTTCTTGGGACGCTCGGACTCCTTGCCGTTTTCCTTCTTATCGGTCGTGGATTTGGTTTCCGCCTTCTTCTCCGGACTCGCCTCTTTCTTGTCAGCGGGCTTGGGCGAAGGGGGCGCGGCGAAGGGCGTTTCGTAAACTTGAATGCGGCTCGATTGCTGGTCGAAAACCGCGAATACGACGCGTTTCGAATCAAGCGACCAGCTGGGCGTACCAACCACATCGCGCGGCCCGGTCATCTTGCGACTGTAGATTCGGACCAGCTTGTTCTTTTCGTGCAAGTGATCCGCCAGATCGTACAGATAGACGGAAACCGTCTGGTCCGGCATTTTGTCGTCGGCCGTTTGGCGGGGCACTTCACGCACTTTGGCGAATCGGTCACGATAGCTGACAATCGATACTTTCTTGGCGGACGACTTCGAGTCCTCCCCCTTGCGCGTGACGATGACCAGCTTCTTGCCGTCGGGACTCAGCCGATAACTGGTCATCTTTTCATCGGTCGGTAGCGCGGGATCCAGTTGTTCGACCAGCGAGCTATCGAACTGGACCTCCATCAAGGCATCGTTCGCCAAGTACGTGAACCCCTTGCCGTCCGGGAGAAAACGCGCGGAGCTCTCACGCGTGGTCGTCTTCGTCAGCCGCTCGGGTGCCTTCGCGCCCATCTTGTAGCGATAGATATCGCCGCGGGACGTGAACAGCAATTCCGCGCCGACGGGCGACCAAATGATCGACGAGACACCGCTGTACCTGGGCGCCGTCTTGGCATCGGCATCCTGCGCGTCGACCCAGTCGCCCGCGCGCTGCTGCTCGGTTAACAGATCGGCATCCTTCTTTTTCGATTTGGCGTTTTTCTTGGTTGGTTTCTTACCCTTACTCTTGTCTTTTGCCACGGCGGCCTTGGCCCGTTTGACACGATCTGCTTGGACTTCACGCGTGGCCTGTTGAAAAGCGGCCATGACCGAGACCGACGTGATGCGTTGGCTCTTGCCGCTATTGAAGTCGTAAATCCATAAGTCACTTCCATGCCGACGTTCCGCGTAGGGCCGGAACAGATAGGCCCCATATCGGCCGTCGACGGAAAAACTCATCGATCCTGCCGCCGTACCAAACAGGCCCTTCTCGGGAAAAAGACGTTCGAGCGTGAGGGACGACTCGGCCTTTTTCTTCTTCGGAATCGGCTTCTTTGCCGGTGCTTTCTTATTCTCGGCGTGAATAGCACGGGGGGCAAACACGAACAGGCCAATAAGAACAACGGCCATCCAACGGGTCTTGGTGAACATCTCGGAACGCTCCACAAGTGATAAATCAAATGCTGTCACTACGCGCTTACTTTGCCGGACTCCAGATCGCGCGCAGGTCCGAGGACATTTGGTAGCGGATCCCTTCATTCTCGAGAATCTGTTCGGTCGCCTGGATCATCGCATCGCGCTGGAACACAATGGTCTCATAGGAACCGGCGAGTCGAAAAACGATGAATTTGCTTTTGGCATCGCGAATCGTCGTGACCAGGTGCGCCAGGTTCTTGATTTTCACATCATTGACATGCGTGACAACGGCGAAGATCTGGTCATCATAACCTTCGGTCATGGGGTCGGTGAACATGCGCGCGCCGAGCACGACCAGTTGTTGATCGGGTTGCTTGCGCCGTTCAAAACGACGACTGATCACCGGGCTACGACGCGACGCCAGCAGTGCTTGCCCACGACTCCCGAGCCCGGCAAGCAACTCTTGCGACGCGGTACTGAATACCATGGGCCCACAGATAAAATGCGGCGGGTAGGCGCCCTGGAGATAGGGGATGAGTTGATCCGAGCCATAATAGACGGGCACGTCGACTTTAACGACCTTGCCATCGCGAAAGATGGTCACAGGCACATGGCCATCCTTCGCGAGTTTTGGGACGAAATACCGAAATGACAAACGCAATTCGTCATCGACTTTGACATTACCTTGATTGTCCAACGGATGGTCGCCGATTTTGGTAATGACATCCCATCGCTTGAGCGGATAGGACGCATTTTCCGTATGCACGTCGGTTATCATCAATCCGCCAATATCCGCCTGCAATCCAAGTTTGGCGCGCAGCGCGCGGTTCTCCACGGTCTGCATGAAGTCGCGCAGTTTGGGCTTGCCGTCATACTTGCCATCCTTGACGTCTTGCAAGAACATACGAATCTCATCAGCGGCGATCAGATACCCGATGTTGTCCGCGTTGCGGATGGTCGAGACGACCAACCCGACAATCTTGCCATCGGCGATGGCGGGACCACCGCTATTACCGGGATTCAAGGCCGCGTCGACTTGGATGCGAAGTCCCAGTGTGTTATAGGCGAACCCCGTGTACTCGATGCGCGAGATGATCCCTTCCGTGACCGATAGCTGCTCGCCACCCATCGGATAACCGTACGCATTCACGGTGTCCTTGATCCGTGGAAAGCCCGCGGCGACCTGCAACGGTGGACGCGAGTCAAACAGCGTTTCATCGTCCAGTTTCAGAAGCGCCAGGTCCATTCCCGGGGCGATGGCGACAACCGTTGCCGGAACACGCTCGGTCGATTGATTGGCTTGCACCAGGATCCGTGTCGCGTACATCACGACGTGGCCGTTGGTCAGGATCCGTTTGCCGTCAAGAATGACACCGGAGCCGGAAATCTGGCGCGGATTCGCTTTGGTCCACGGTCGGACGAAGTCGGGCAAACGTTGTGTGCAGTGGATCTTGACGACCGAATCACGCAGCGGGTCGGCCGCCTTCACGGACGGGCCGATTGCAATCGATAACGCACATACAAGCAATAACAATGACGGCTGGCGCATACTGGTACTCCACACATAATTCCAAAAAGTCGACTCGCCCACACCGGGGCACAGTAACCGACTGGCCGGTGGATTTCCATCCGCTCGGCGCGCACCCTCTCGGTCGAGCCGTGACAAGAGGCGGGTTGCTTGGAGTCTACCCACGCAATTCGTATTCTCACCACGCTCGACACAGCTATCCATCTTACCATCCGCGAGGCGGCGGCAAAACTCCTTGGAGTGGCACTTTCGCGCAGGAAGTCGTTGCAATCCGCATGATTGTCACCAAACGGTTGGTCGAAACCCGTTACGCATGAATAAACCCGGTTCGGCCGGCGCGATCGGGCATGGACCGGGGCCCGGATAGGCTAAGTTTCAAATGGGCCTTGCGTCCCAATGAGGTGTTTGAACCGTGACCTGCTTGAGGAAACAAGAATCATGAAGAGTATCCGGCCAGTCGTTGTTGGTGTTGCGTGTTTGTGTTTACTTGCGAGTGACGCGTTGGCGCGCGGTGGGCGTAAGGGCCGCTCCGGCGGTCGCACGCCGGCCACCCACGGCAGCCACTCGTTTTCCCCGCCGTCCCGATCTGGAGGACATGCTTCGTCGACCAGGGGCCCCAGTCTGCCCAAGGCCGGCCTTTCCAAGTCTAGTCTGCCCGGCGTGGGCCACCCGGGTTCCCTGTCGACACCGCACTTGGGGACGCCGGGACGAAAACCCAACGTGCATCGCGGGACGACCGGTCTTGGCCAACATCCCACTCGGAACCAACTCGGCAATTTCCTATCCCCACACAACGGGGCTGGACCGCGCGGCGCCGGCGTGTTGGGAACACTGGACCGATCGCACGTTGGGACACTCACGAACCACGCCGCGGCCAGCCAGATACGCGACCGGTGGCAAAGCCGTTCGGCGGAGAACCGGCCGTTCGATGGGAATTGGTGGGATCAGCACGCGGCGGCCGTGGCGCAGTTGCCGGCGTGGCACTGTTGGAATAATCCGGCGTGGGCGCATCCGGGCCAGCCATATTACTGGTGGAGTGGAGCGACCGCGGCGGCCGTCACGAGTTGGGTTGCTTACGGCTGGGCGCAGCCAACCTATTACAATTATGGTGACAACGTCTACTACGAAGATGAGACCGTCTATGTGGACGGCGCCCCGGTGGCAACCGCGCAACAGTATTATCAGGAGGCGGCGGATATCGTGGCGGCCACGCCGGAATCAGGTCAGGCCGCGGCGACCGAAATCGAGTGGATGCCCCTGGGCGTATTCGCGGTGGCTGAACAAGATGCCGCCACGTCGGGGACGCTGATCCAATTGGCCGTCAGCAAGGAAGGCGCTCTCTCGGGCACCTACTTCCAACGTCTGAGCGGCGCGACACGGCCGTTGAAGGGTGCCGTCGACAAGGACTCGCAACGGGCCGCGTGGACGTTTGCCGACGGCCGGAATACCGATGTCGTCATGGAGACCGGAGTCTTCAACCTGACCAAAGATCAATGCCAAATGCTGGTCCATCATGACGCGAATGAGACCGACACCTACGTCCTGGTGCGGCTGTCGACGCCGCAACAGAATTCCACGACAAGTCCCACAATCCCATAACGCGGGCTGCGCCCGCAAGGCTGGAGGCTATACTTAGTTTGATCAAGTGGAAGCGGCGTGCCGCTCCCGTCGCGAACGCTAAAGAAAGAACTGGCCAAGCCAAGCAGGCCAAATACGACAAACAGCGTAACGCCTGTCCACAGGAAGAAACCAGAGCGTGGCCAAGTCAGCGAATCGAAAGCATCCAGAATCACGTAGGGAATGACAACCAATGCCAAGATCCAAATGCAGGCGATTTGAATCAATGTCTTGGCGGCGTTAATCGGAATGCTCGCCGAGGTAGATTCCCGAAAAACAGATTGGTGGAAACACAGGAATGCGTTGTATCCCAGCCCCATCAACATCAAACCAGTCGGCAACAATCCGCTCCAAGTGAGCAGCGTGGCGTTGCAGCAATACAGTGCGGCGTAGCCAAAGGCACCAACAGAACTTGAAGACACGCTAAATTTTCGGTACATGCCAAGTGGACGGAAACGACCGCTGGCACGATCGGCCCGCTAGCGGGGTGTTGGGAAATCCAAAAGTTAGGGTGTCCGCTTTTTCGATTCGTGGTGTCAGGATTAGTCCTCGACAATGGTCACGCACCGTCCCGCATCCACTTGGTCAACTCGAGTCACGGAACCGCCAATCCAGTGCACTTCGATCCGTTCGACCTGGTTCGCGCCACCTAATCCGAAATGCAGGCGTGTCCCATGATGACTCTGATATCCTCGGCCGCTATGGACCTCGGCATATTGGGGGTGTCCGCCCGCGGTCACTTCCACCGACGCGCCGACCCCATCCCGGTTGGAAGACGTGCCGATCAACCGTACGTCCAGCCAGTGGTTACCGTTGCTTGTGTCATTGCGCAACAGGCTGGGACGAGCTCTCGAGTTGAGGATGACCACGTCGATGTCACCGTCGTTGTCCAGATCATCCAAACCGATCCCGCGGCTGCTCTCGATAACGTCCATGCCGTTTCCGCTCTGATCGGTGACATCCACGAACTTGCCGTGACCGTCATTCGCAAGCAACCGATTGCGCACGCGAAAGCCCGTGTAGGCGTACCACTGATCCACGTCCTGGTCCAGATGACCGCAAGCAACAAACAAATCTTGATCCGCGTCATTATCAAAATCCGCGAATCCGGTTCCCCAATTGACATGAGGGATCAAACCTGAGTCGGCGCCGGTTGCCACGGTCACGTCATCAAACAGACCGTTGCCCAAGTTGTGGTACAGTGCCGGCGGCTCCTGGCTGTAGGACGTGCTGTAGAAATCGGGCCAGCCATCGTTATCGTAATCTCCACAATCGATCCCCATGCTGCCCAACGGCCGGCCCTGGTAATTGAATGCAAGTCCGCGCGACAAGCCCATCTCGACAAAATGCCCCGTACCATCGTTTTCCAGCAAGAAATTGCCGCGTTCGTCATTGACAACCACGATATCCGTATCGCCGTCCTTGTCAAAGTCGGCGCAGACGCCACCCATGCCGGTTCCCGCGCTCGCGGCAACTCCAGACACTTCGCTGACGTCTTTGAAAGTACCGTCCCCCTGATTCAGGTACAGGACGTCGGGCGCCGGTTCGAAATCCAGCGGGCCGGGATAACACGGAGAACCGTTAATCGTTCGTCGCACGTGATTTTCGAACTGGAATTCGATGTAATCGGACACGAACAGATCCAAATCGCCATCGGCGTCAGCATCCAGAAAACACGTGGCCGCTCCCACCTGATTACCGCAACCGACGCCGGCCGCTTGCGTTACTTCCGCGAACGTCCCATCGCCGTTGTTGCGGTACATCACGTTG
>CAZSOG010000181.1:0-7775 GCA_964607555.1 uncultured Pirellulaceae bacterium
CGCCAGAGTAGTCGCAACGGAGTGTGACGTGGATTGAGTATCTCGAGATCGGCAATCTCACGTTCCACTCGTGGATCGACCTGCACGGTCGCGTACGCGATCCGCGCACAATCAAACTGCGCCCGCAAAATTCTTACCAACACGGCCGGCAATAGACGGTCTCCCGTGTTGGAATGACCGAGCGAAGGCCCGCACATCAGAACCTGTCGAACCTGGCACTTTGGCTGATCCACAATCTGGTCTCCCGCAACCGTTCACGGTTCGTAAGACATTTAACCGCGGATGAACGCGGATAAACGCGGAAGAGGGTGGTTTTCCTTCTCCGTATCGGATGCAATCACAGTCGCTTGTTCGAGTTCGCGAATTAGGCGACGGATTGCCCTATCCGCGTTGATCCGCGTTGATCTGCGGTTTTCACTTTTCGGGGTCGTGAACAGTTGCCTAATTTCTTATTCTCAGTTGTCTCAACCTGCTTTCCACCACAGTTCTCAAGCCGCCACACGCCGTCCGACGTTGCGAATCGCAACAATGTCCCGGCTCACCGCGATGGTCGTCCCCTGGATGCCGCGGATGTCCACTCCGGCCCCCGCCAGGTCGTTCAGCCAACGGCTCACTTCGCGACTCGACCCGAAATCATGCCACACGACGATCCCGTCCGCTCGGCAACAGCGTCCGGCGTTGATCGTATCCGAACGGACGTATTCATAGCTGTGTGCGCCATCGACAAAGAACAGGCCGATGCGTTCACGGTACGGACCAAAATCGAACGTGGCTGAATCTCCCAGCAACTGCACGATACGCGACCGGCCGTCCGACATACCCAATGATTGAATCATCGCCCCGCGCCGGCGCCCGGCCAGCACCCGATCATCGGAGTCCATTCGTGGCAATGCGAAGACGTTGTCAGCCCCGTCGGATGGAAGGTCCAATGTGTACACGGCCTGCTGCGTGTTTTGCGCCAGCAGCAGGGTCGTGCTTCCCGCCGCCGTGCCGATCTCGAATACCGGCCGTCGCGCGTAGTGACGTGCTAACGTCGCCATCGTGACACGCTCCCAGTCGGACAGGCCCACGTACCCTTCCAGCCGCGGCAGCGCGACGCGGACATCGGCCGGTTGGATGTCCAGCATATCGAGCATCTCCGTGTATGGGATGACGGTCACATGCGGCGCGAGCGACTGGACATATCCTTCGAATAGTGGCCGGGCGTAGCGACGAAACACGTGCTTGCCGCGCATACGAACGCGGACCAGATGAGGGTGCAGCAGAGCGCCGGCCGTGCGCATGGTCCCCCATCGTTCTCGCACGATTCCACGCCAATTCGTCATTTCATGGGCCCTCGATACGTCAGGCCGCCGACCGTTTTCGCCGGCTGCCCAGCTTCTGGTGATACACGTTCAAATGCGCGCCGACCGACACGGCGGTGGCGTGCCGCTCGACGTTCCATTGTCTGCCCGCCTTTGCCTTGGCGCGCCACGCGTCGGAGTGAATCAGCGTTTGCAAGCACGTGGCCAAGGATTCAATACTCCCGTCGTCGGGCGCCACCGCCCCAAACCGGCTCACGTACCCGCCAGGGTCCACGTAAGCCAGGATCCCCATCTCGTGGACACTGGCCTCTTGAAACGCCGTTGGCAGCCCCTCCCGCGCCGCGGGATGAACCAGGATCCACGCGCCGCTCAAGATACGCCGAAGCGTGTCATCGGCGAATGGATCCAGAAGATCCGTGACGGTCAAGTTCGGCAAATGGAAGTAGCGGGTCGCCAGGTAACGCTGGTACGACCGGTCGTGCGCGCGTCCCACGGCGATGAAATCAACGTCCGGCATGCGCGCGACCAGCTGAAAGAACCGCTCCGGCCGTTTCCGCGGGTCAAAGCGTCCCAAGAACACGCATGTGGGCCGCGCGGACTTCTTGAAGGGGCCAGGGACGATCTCAATCGGTTTCGGGAGCACTTCAGGTTGGAACGCGAGACCATAAAGACGCCGCGCCTTGTCACGAATGCACTCCACTTCCGCATAGACACCGTCCGCTTGCCGCACCAGCCGATGGACAAGCCGACTGTTTTCATAGTAGCGTTGCATGGGATATTTGCAGCGCCGCGACCAGGTGGCGTGCCGCAACTCGATCCACCAATCGCGTGATTCGCGCGGGTCCATCGTCGTCACCAGGTGGACGCGCCCCGGCATGGCGTTCAGTGCGCGGTACCCGGCAAGGTTCGGCTCCAGCGTATGGTAAATATCCGCGTCCACCGCGCGGTAGATTTTCTCCCCAAAGAGAACTTCCCAGCTGGACTGCCCGTGGACGGTCATGCCATCCAACCGCTCGACGCGTCCTTGTCCGGCGCGGCGCGGAACGACCACATGAACATCGACACCGGCGTCGGCAAGGGCCCGTCCGAGCCGCCGCGCATTGGTGCCAAAGCCACCGATCTTGCCCCAGGCGGCAATCTGGTTGCAAACAAGGCAAACACGCATCAGGCAGCTCCCCGTCGCGCCAGTTGTGTTTGAAACAGGTCCAGATAGCGGCGTGCCAGCTTCGTCCAGTCGAACTGCACCATGGCCCGCCGCTGCGCGTGCGCGCCCAGTTCCTGGCAGCGCCGCGAGTCCCGGGTGAGGTCAATCACGGCGCGCCGCAACGCCTCGGTATCTCCCAACGGAACGCGGACGCCACAATCACCGACGACTTCCGGATTACCGGCCACATCGGTTGTGATCACGGCACAACCGGCACTCATCCCCTCCAACAGGGCCATCGAACAGTTCTCACGCCGTGAGGGGAGCGCCATGATCATTGCTTTGCCATACAAGGCAGCCAGCTCGTCGCTGTCATTATCAAGCCATCCGTGCATCGTCACCGGCGTGCGGCAGGTGGCGGCCAGGCGGGCCAATTCTTCGCGCATGGGGCCGTCTCCGACAATATCGATATGCCAATCAGGCAGGTCCAGCGAACCAATGGCGCGCAGAAAATCTTGAAATCCCTTGCGCGCCACCAATCGACTGCAAAGAAGAATCCGTCGCTGCTTCGTGTGCGGGCGGAACCGGTTCGGGTCGAAACCGTTTGGAATGACGTGGACCTCGAGACCGTGGATGTGTGTCTCGATTAAGCCGGCAAGGTCGTGTGACGGCGAGACGATCACATCGGCACCGCGGCAGATGCGGCGCCACCACGGATGGACCAGCACATGCGCGATCTTCAACCGCTCGCGGTTGTACCCGGGCACGTCCGAACCGTGCGCGGTGATAATCAACGGCGTACCGAACCGGTTCTTCAAGCGCGCGCCGACAATCCCACCCGGCATGATGAAGTGGGCGTGCACCACGTCAAACGGGTCGCGCTGATCGAGTCGGCGCACCGGCGCCCCTGCTCGTTTGGCCCACGTGAAACCTTCCCACGGGGAGGCCATGTCGCGGCGCTCCCGGCCACACGCCACCCGAAAGACGTCAACTCCGTCGACCCGTTCGTGCTCCGGCAAATCCTCGAACCCCATCGTGACGACGCGGACGCGGTGTCCCGCTTGGACGTAATGCCGGGCCAATGCGTTACAGACGGCACTCGCGCCGCCGCCAATCGGTGGATACTCGTGACACGGCATGAGGATGTGCAATCGAGTACTCGCCGTCCCATTGGATACGCGCTTCGACGCGAGCCCACCCACGATGCTCAGCGGCGGGATCTTCGGTCGGTCGTTTGGCGTGTTCATGGCAGTCCGTTGCCTCTTGGGTTGGGAGATTCCGTCTGTCCGTAGATTGGTCGCCGTCACTCTCTTCGCACCGTAGTATTTCAAGTCGTCCGCCTCGATGCCAGACGGTCGCGCAAACACCGGCACGAATCCGGCTATGCACTTTTCTTCCGCGCGGCCACGTCCGCTCGTTCAGGTACGAGACGTCCAGCGGCGCGCGGCGCGGCGTGCAACCCCGGTCGCACGTCAGTTGCGATCTTCCGAATGATCATGCTCAACACGTCGGCCGCGAGCGAAAACAAGGCCAGCCCACAGCCAAACATGAAAAACAAAATCGTCTTGTCGGCCAGGTTCCGAAGGATGATGATGTCGTAGGCCAACGACGCGAAAAACACGATGAAACTGGCGAATGTCAAGGGAAACAACGTCCGCGTCGGCGCGAAATAGACACCCGCCCGAATAATCAAATGCATGAAATTCAACGTGTCGCGAATCGGCCGAATTTTCGATTTGCCGACGCGTGCCGAATAATCGATCGGTAGGTACCGCACCTGAAACCCGTTGGTCAGCATCGTCAATGTGATCGTCGTCGTGAAACTGAACCCATCGGACAGAATGAACGCGAACCGCTTGACAATGTCGCGACGAAACACGCGGAGTCCCGAATTCAGATCGGGAATCTCCGTGCGCGTAATCCATGCGACATAGGTACGCAGGAACACCTTGGGAATTCGGCGTAGCAGTGGATACTGGACGTTCGGGCCAGTACGCGATCCAACCACCATGTCCACGTCATGTGCCTGTTCGACCAAGTCGGGAATACGCTCGTTCGGGTACGTCCCGTCCGCGTCCGTGATCACGATATACTCGGACGACGCATGCCGAAGCCCGGTCTTGATCGAGGCCCCATAACCCCGGTTTCGCACGTGCTTCAGCACGATCAAGCTCGGGTCCGCCGCCAATTGTGCTTCCAGAAGACGCGTCGTGCCGTCCGTCGATCCATCATCCACGATGATCAACTCGTACGGACCAGCGTCCTTCAGGTCCCGGCGCAACCGCCGGATCGTGGGCAGAATGGCCGCATGCTCATTGAAACAGGGAATGATGATCGTGAAGCGCGACCCTTCTCCCGATGGCTCGAAGCCGGGCCCGTCGCTCGGGACCCGCAGCGTCATTTCCGGCCGGTCATCGTTTTGCAGGTCATCCACCATCTTGATCGTCCTCGAGCCGAACCAACGGAACTTACCGACAAACCGTGTCTTGAATCAACGCGTCCTCGCGCGCCCGATAGTAGACGCACACGTCCCCACTCTGAAACGCCGGGTGGAAGCCCGCCGCCCGCAGCCGGCTCTCTCGATCGTCCACGACCGGCGGCGTCTTGCGCGCTCCCGGCCGCCAAAGCACCACGTAACCGATGTCGTCGCATGCCAGAATTCGTCGCAACATCTTCGGCTGCGTGCCGGGACGCAGCGGACGACTTGTGTTGACATGGTACGGCCGGTCGGCCAGAAGGCTGATGACGCCCGGAAATCGTTCACTTGCGAAATGTGCCTCTTGGGTCGGTGCGTCATGCAGGTAGCGGGCGACGCGATAAACGTCTTCGTTTCCCTCCAACACAATCCGCCGTGGACTATGTGCTCGGTAAACCGACCGGACATCCTTCGGTAGATTGGCCAACATCAGCAATACGGCACCGGCAATCGCCACCTGCGATGGCCGCCATCGCCTGCTGCCGAGCACACACCACAGCCACCGGATCCCCTGCCCCATCCAGAGGACCAGTAACGGCGAGACCGGCAGAAAATACCGCGCCAAGGGCACCCGCAATAAGATGATGCTGCCGAGATAACCCCAAACGGCAAATGTCGCCAGGTACTGGTGCCGTTGCAGCGCACGCCATGTGCCAATGAAAACAGGTACCCAAAAGAGTGGTAGTGCCACAAGCGCCGGTATCGGTTGGCCGGTCAGCAATCGTCCCAATTCCGTCCCGCTCAGGTACAAGTTACGGACGGCTTGACCAAGCCACTGCCACGGCCAGGCAGTCGTAACGGCCGCCAGCTCGATGCCATAACTCTCCTGCGGCGCGGCGGCCTGCACGGCGCGATCACGCAAGTACAGTGTGATGCCGGTAAGCAGTATACCCATGACGAGAACCGCCACGTGCGCCAGCGTGCGTCGGCGCTGCGCGGGCTTCGCCTGCAAGACCAGCCCAGCGGCGGCCGCGATTCCGAGTGGGATTCCGACGACGCGCGTCCAGCACGCGGCAATCAATAACAGGACACCCAGCCCCATCGACGGGCCGACGCGGCTCTGCCCCGCCAGTAGAAGCCACAGCGCCGTGGTCACCATGAAGAAGAAGGGCACGTCACTCAGCTGCGCGCCAGCCAGCCGAAACATCTGGTAAAAAAAGGCGACGACAAGCATCGAAACCAGCGCGGCACGACGGGTTGTCTGCCGACGGAGCAATGCGTAGCCGGACAGTAAGGAACCGATCGCCATGCCGACCATCATCCCGTTCAGCACCAGCATGTTGCCCATGCCGATTCGGGTCATGAACGCGAGGTAGGTTGGAAACCCGGGCGGACTCTTCCCGTGCGGCACACCATGGATCGCATAGCCGGTTCCTTCGTTCAGGCTGCGCGCCAACAATAGGTACCTCGCGCTGTCGGGAAACGCATGCCATTGCGTGCTGATCAACCCGACGTAAAGAACCACGGCAAGCCCAATCCAAATCGGCCCGTGCCAGCGCCCATGCCGCCCCAATAGCCGCCGCGCGCGGCAACGCCGCGACGCCGCACGGGCGTCACCCGATGCATGCATTTCCGGGTGAATGGACAAGGAGGTCATAGGCCAATCGACTCGAGCAGCCGGAGTGCATCTCAGCATCTGTTACCAGAAAGTGCGTGCAACGGCAGCCCCGGCGAAGCCCCACGTTTCAAGCACGAAACGGGTCCGAATCCACGCGGAAAACAGACCCGGCCCCATTGGTACACGAAACCCGGATCCCCGCCAATAGCGAAACTGCTCCGGCACGTGAAAATGGAGAACTTCCGCAAGCCTGGTAAAAAAGGACCACGAACACAGAGAGCGGCCGATCGGACGCTGCCCCCGCAGACGTGCGACCCTGAGGCTGGGAGTGATGAAAAAACCGGAATGTGGGCAAGCTGGAGGTACTGGATTATTGCGGGTTTGCTGCGCATTCGTAACGGTTGAGCCGTAACCCAGGGTGGCCTCCGCCTCCGTAAGAACGACGGCGAACTTACCCTGGGCTTTGGAGTAGAACGCCTTCGGCGTACGGAACGTTGCCGGATGCAACGGCTTCAGTATGGAAAACGCTCGGATGCGAATTCCCCCTCTTTACCGCGAAGCGGTTGCATTCCAAAGCCCATCCGCCGCAGGCGGCGCGCACCCTGGGTTCGCGTCCCGCGCCATCTCCTTACGCCGAAGGCGTTACACAAGGAGAATGGCAGTCCGCTACACCGCCCATCAGCTCCACACGCAACAAAACTCTCCGCAACGACCAAGCGTTTTTTACCAGCCTACCCTGAGGCCCGGGCCGTGGAAAACTCCAAATAATGGACAAAGGGAGGCCTTGTGGCCGTTGGGCATTTGTGGCACACAGTGAGGTCGACTTGGGTTCTTCAGTGTGGCAAGTCCGTCAGCAGAACGCTCCATAAGCTGAGGCATGGTCCCCGATCATCACGCAAAGACGCGAAGGGGCAAAGAAGAGCCAGAATCCTCACGGAGCCACAAAGACACCGAGATAATGTGCCGAGGGCAGTGGGCGACAAAATATGTCCCGTAGCTTGGCAGACGCACAACGTTCGCGGTTTTTTGCCCCTTTGTGTTGCCTCCGTGCCTTCGTGTCGCTGTGCGAAAAATCGGGGCTGCCAGTTCAAACATGCGCGCCCGTGCGCGCATGTTACAACCTAAAAATCGAACGAGGTCCGGACCGCCAACCAACTGACGGATCCCCAGACGGTCACGTTTCGGAGAAACGCTCTACCTGTGCCGCCCAAAAAGCGATCGGCGGCGCCGCCCGTTTTCCAGGTGGGCGGCAAACGTAGGTCGGTTTTCCAAACCGACCGCGCGCAACCCCAA
>CAZSOG010000182.1:0-7767 GCA_964607555.1 uncultured Pirellulaceae bacterium
CCATCGCTGCCCACGCACGCACAACCGGTGCAATCGGACGGCACGAAAGCCAAAGTCGCGTCGCACCCGGGCCCCGGCCCACTTGGGGCGTCGATTATCGCGACAATCGAGCGCGCGACGGGGATCGTTACGGATCGTATTGCCATGGTGCAGGACCTCGCCTGGGAAGACTTTCGCCCACTAGCCGAGCAGTTGCGTCCGTTCGGATATCGGCCGGTCCGGTTGCGCCCTTATGCCATCCGCAACAATGTTCGGGTCGCATGTATCTGGCGCCGTGACGGTACCAAGTGGCGGATCGAGTCGGGTGATTCGGAAGCGGGGTTGGCGAAACTCTCGGCCACGTTGATCAAGCAGTCGTTTGTGCCGGTGGACATTGCCGGATTCGCAACCGACCGAACCCACTACGTCGGGCTTTTTGCCCAGTCCAGTTTGCGGGACGTGGATGTTCGTGTCGACATCGGTATCGATCTGCGGCAACGCAACGAACTGGATGAGCAGCGCAAGAGCGCCGCGTATTTGTTGACCGGGTTACAGGGGTTCCCGGATCGGACCGGAACAACGCGCTATTGTGAAGTCTGGTCGAAAGAAAAGACGGCCAGCGGCTGGTTTCGTGCCACGGGGATCGTGACGCGCGATCGGCCAATCTTCGCCGACCTGAAGCCTCCGTTCCGCCCACTGGATCTCACCCTGGCGGCTCACGATCAAGATCAAGGATCGAGAATCGTCTGGTCGGCCAGTATCATGCCGGAGGAAAAACCGGTCGCGGTCCTTTCGGGGTTCGCGCCGGACGTGCACGCCCGCCGCGCGGCGGATTTGGCCGCCGTGGGATACGAACCGATTTCACTTTCGGTCGTGCCTTATCGAAACAAGTTGCTTGCCGCGTCGGTGTGGCGGTTAGCGGCCGGTCGCCAACCAACAGGGGGCCAGATGATCGTTCAGCTGGCCGGCGACCAGCCGATCGGAAATGGCATGCCGGAGGCCACGCCGGGCACGCTGGCATCCGGCGCTGGGGCGCCGGAACAAGCGGCGTCGAGGTCGCGCGTGCCGACCGACGCGGAGCTCAAGGACGCCACGCAGCCATTCGAAGCAAAATACGGCGCGTCGTTCAGGCAGGCAAGCACGCCCGCGGGACGCGTCGCGGCCGCCCGGGCGCTGCTGGCTGCCGCCGGCACGGAAGAGGATCCGACCTTGCGGTATTTAGCCTATCGCACGGCGCGGGACGCGGCCCTGCAGGCGGGCCATGTGGACCTGACGCTGAAAGCCATTATCGCCCTTTCCACACAGTATCAAATCGATGCGGCGGCGCTACAAGAGGCGGCCATCAAGAAGCTGTTGACCACCGTCAAGACGCGCCCGGCACGCTATGTATTGGCGTGGCAGGCCTTTGAGTTATCGGAAGCAGCACGCGTGGCCCAGAACTATGTCACGGCCGAGCGTCTCGCGACGACCGCGGCCAACGCGGCCCGGACCATTCATGATCGGCGTCTGGCGCGCGCCGCGCTGGCACAGAAAAAACGGATCGATTCGGCACGCGCGCTGCGCGACGCGTCCGCCCAGACGAGTGAAACAGTAACAACGAATAATGAGGATCCGGACGCGAACCTGAACACGGGCAAGTATCTCTGTTTTGTCGGCGGACGTTGGCCCGGAGGACTCGCCTTGCTGGCCCGGGGAAGTGACACGACGCTGGCCGGAATTGCCGCACAGGATCTCGCCAATCCTACCGCCGCCGACGCCCAACTGGCGCTGGCCGAAGCCTGGGACGACTGGTCCAAAGGCCAGACTCAAGAGCCGCTGGTGGGCGCGCTGCGGCGTGCGTTGCGTTGGTACGCGCGTGCCGTGCCTCAACTGACAAATGGCCCACAAAACCAGGCGAGTCAGAAACTGGCGAAAGTCGATGACCGCCTGGCGCCGTGGCTCTGGTCCGCGACACGGCGGTTACCCTGGTTCGATGGCCCGCCCGGCGTCTTGCACTCGCTTGCCGGAACCGGATCGTTCGCGCCCATCATCGCGGCACCGCGCAACGGCCGTTATGCCGTGCTCGGTTACCACGCCGGCGGGCTCGTTGTCTGGGATCTTGTCACCGGACACGAACTCGCACGCCACCAAGGAGTGCTCAAATCGTTGCGCCAGATAGTCATGGCCGGTGACAACCCAATCGTCGTTTGTGGCAACCAGACTCGAGACCTGGCACTGTACGATTTTGGGAATGGCAAGGCGACCGTGCAACGCCAGCCGCAAAGTGTCACCTATATTGCAGCCGCGTACTCGGAGCCAGTGTTCGCGTGGGCGCTGTCAGCTTCGTCCGCGCAAAAGTACAGCTTGATCGCCTGGCATGTCGGACAGGGGGGCCGCCCACCGAGTTTCACCGCCGCCTACCCCGTGCGCGCGCTGGCCCTCTCACCCGACGGACGGACGCTCATCGTCGGCGATGACCATAGCCAGCTCGTTTCCTTGGATCTGGTAACCGGGAAAGAACTGGGACGCATGGCACTGCCCGCGGCTCCGGCGAGCGTCCAGATTTCTCCCGATGGACGGTTCTTGCTCGTTGACGTCAATGACAAACTGATGGTGTACGGCGCCGCCGATGGCAATGAAGTGGGACATGTTCCAGACGAGTACCGAGTGGCCGCTTTCTCGCCTCGTAGCGGATGCCTGGTCGCGGCCGGCATGGTCACGGGACGTGTGGATCTGTGGGACGTGACCACCAAACGCGTCGTCAGTTCGGTCAGTGTCCCCAGCAGCGCCGCCCCAACTCGAATCGGCCATGTGCAGCCGTTGCCCGACCCGCGTGCCGTGATCGTCACCGGCCGCAGCGGCACCGCCTACCTGGTCCGGTTCCCCGACGCATGACTTGGCGCCATTCGGGCGATGTGAAACGGCCGCCGCGACCCGGCCGATGACAGGTCGTGTGGTGACGCGTGGCAATAACATGCGCAGACTGCAATCTCGGGGGACAAGAGGCCTCACGCACAGACGCGAAGGAATACGAAGGCGAGATGGAGATTCAATCACGGAAGTGGCCGGCTCGTTTTTCGACCTCACCACGACTAGCGGTCGATTTGGACAGCGGCACGATCCGTTCGGATTCTCCCAAGAATATTTGTTTCGCTCGCCCCCCACTACAAGTGGACCGCACCCACAATAGAGTACGCCTCCCTTCACTCTCACTCCCGTTGTTGGCTTCGAAACATGCGCGCACCGTGCACGCATCCTACAGCCTAAGAATCTAAGACGCTCTAACGAGGCGTTGCCTCCAACCAACTGACGAATCCCCAGGCGGTCGCGGCCGTGGGTCCGACCGTGTTCGGGGTGCCCGGCGCGATGGACATCTTTGTCCGTCGGCACCCCGTCCACAACCTATGCGTAGTTCGATGCAAAAAGTTGACTCAAGATCATCGAATTTCCGCCCACAAGGTTTCAAATCTGTTAACAGCCCAGAATTTGGCGCTCTTCGACCGTTCTTGTCTCCGTGGCAACGAACCGCGAAGAAATAAGCCACCAGCGACCCATCCGCTCTTTCCTGACCTGGTTTGTTAGCCATGTGCCGCCCAAAACACTTGTATTAATTGCTACAATAGCTATAGTTAATACATTCCGAGTTGGAATTGTCCGTTTTTCATTTGTCATGCGCCCAGTGAACGCCACCTGACTAGAGCGAGGTTGTGATTATGAAACGACATATTTTGGCATTTGGTTTGGCGGCGGCTTGCCTGGTTCCCGCTGCGGGACGGGCCGGCACGGTGACCGCGACGTTTGATCAATTTGATCCGGCGGGTACCGCCGGCGTTACGGTTCAGCTAGATGGAAGTGACGCTGCCCAATCGAATCAGGGTGGGGTTTTCAAATGGACGGGCAGTGACAACTATTTCTTTGAGCAAAAGGCCGGTTATCTCGACAAGGAGTTTCTTACTTTTTGTTTGGAAGTAAACCAACACGTCGGGACGGGGACAACGTATTCGTTCACGTCGACAACTGATTTGGCCGGCAGCGCGCCGGTGGGAGGGTTGCCGGCGATGGGCACGAAGGCAGCCAATGCATTGACAAAGCTCTGGGGGTTTGAAATGCCTCAACTCAAGAGTGCCGCGTTTTCCGACCGGGACGAAATCGCGGCGATGCAGTTGGCCATCTGGGAAATCGTTACGGACCTCACGACGCCAAGCGGGGTATTCAATCTGGCCGTTGGCAGGTTAACGGCAATGGACAACGATGGCGGCGATAGTGTTGACGGGGACGCGATCATTGCCCGGGCCAAGGCGTTGTTTGACGCAAACCAAGGCTACCAGGGTTTTTCACCGACGCTCGTGGCATTGACGAGTCGGAATCACCAGGATCAGTTAACGGCGGTCCGGCCGGTGCCCGAACCGACCTCGATGGTGGCGTGGTGCATGTTGGGGTTGATTGGCCTGTTTAGCGGGCGTCGTATGCGATCACGTCGGCGTAGTTGAGTGAGTATTGGACACCGCCGCGGCGAGTCCGCCGACGACAGGCTGATCAAGCGCGAGGCTGTGGACGTCATGTCCGCGGCCTTTTTTATTTAGAGACTGTCACAAGACCTGGTTTCAAACATGGACGATGGACGTCCACGTCCGTTGAAGAAGCGGATAAACACTCTGCCGAAGCGGTTTTGTTGCAGGTTCTCAGAGACCTTATGGGCGGAGATTTGTGGCACTTGAGTCGGGTTTTTGAGGCGCGGCTCAGCCATTCTTGCCGAACTTGCCGCGGGTGCGGGACGCGTGTAGTCGTGCAGAATCATTGCGCCACCGGGATGAATCCGCCATAGGCGGAGACGGACGGCACGAAAGCCGGGTCACGCGTCAGTTGGTTGGCGGTAACGCCTCGTTCGCGTCTGTCGGATTTCATTAGCGGTTCCGCGTGGCGTTTGGTTACGAATTGCACGGTTCGTCATGCGGCGGGGTGCTCGCCGAATGCGTGGGGTGCTGGTTATAATAGGTGAGCAAAGTCGATCGCGCGTTAGTGAAAGTCGCGTCGTGTGGCATGGTTCAACCTGGGATGGCACGAGAAAAGGGCCGGGAGCACGGACTCATTTTCGCGACATACGATGGGTATCAAGCGTACCCATCATGACCAGGTTGTGTTACAGTGTTTGAGGTGGTTACACGGGAGAAATATACAGGTGGTCGGGAGAGGTCAAGAAGCCATACGGGCGCACGATTTGGAGGTAGGATAAGAGAGTGCACGAACGAGAACGCACTAAGGGGTTGGTCAGCGAGGCGGCCGTATTGGTCCGGGTGGTGCTGCCCAATCAGCTGTTCGAAAACGACCCGCTGGAGGAACTGGAGGGATTGGCCACGACCGCGGGCACTCGCGTGATCGGCGGTTTAGTACAACGCCGTGAGAAGCCGGATGCGCGGACATTTCTGGGACGTGGCAAGGTGGAGGAGTTGGAGGTCCTGGCGCACGCCAACGCGGCGGACGTGGTCATCTTTGACAACGACCTGAGTCCGGGCCAGACTCGCAATCTCGAGCGCGTGCTCAATATCAAGGTTTTGGACCGCACCGAGCTGATCCTGGACATTTTTGCGACGCACGCACGGACGTACGAAGCGCGATTAGCGGTTGAGTTAGCCCAGCTTGAGTATTCGCTCCCACGTCTGAAGCGGATGTGGACTCACCTCTCCCGAATGAAGCTGGGGGTGGGCATGCGCGGTCCCGGCGAAAAGCAGTTGGAGGTGGACCGGCGTTTGGTGGAACGTCGAATTCACGACTTGCGCAGCGAGTTGCGGGGCATTGAAAAGCGCAAGGAACGGCAGGTGGCTGCACGCGACGATCACATGACGGTTTCCTTGGTCGGCTACACGAACGCCGGTAAGAGCACGCTGATGAACCGGCTGACCAATGCCGAGGTACTGGTCGAAGACAAACTGTTCGCGACGCTCGACACGCGCACGCGTCGGTGGCAATTACCGCATTGGGGTCCGGTGCTGTTGAGCGACACGGTCGGTTTCATTCGCGACCTGCCGCACCGGCTGATCGCAAGTTTCAAGGCGACGTTGGAAGAGGCCCATCAAGCGGACTTGCTTTTGCATGTGGCCGACGTCAGTAACCCGGCGATTCTCGACCAGATCACCTCGGTCTATAACGTTCTGGGCGAATTGGGAATCCAAGCGAAAGACACGTTGCTGGTCGTCAACAAGGTCGATCAACTGGATTCGGTCGCGCGCATGGAAAGCGTCTTTCATCGCTACCCGAACGCGGTCCCGATCAGTGCGCGCACCGGCGAGGGCATGGACCGTCTGGCGATCGTCGTGAGCGACGCTCTGAGCCAATCGTTTCGCGACGTGGATGTCGTGACGGGCGTGGAGGACGGCAAGTTGATGGCATTTTTGGCACGGCATGGCGAGGTCCTGTCGAAGCACTTCGATGATCTACAAGTCACGGTCCACTGCCGCATCGCGCAGAAGTATCTTGGACGCATCGAAGATCCCACCGTGACGATCACGCCACACGCGCCGATGCCGGCCGAGGGCGCGGAGCAGTCCGCCGATACGATCGAGGATGTAGCATAAGTCGCATGTCCAAACGACAACTCAATGGGAAACGCGCGATCATCACGGGCGCGTCGAGTGGTATTGGTCGCGCGCTGGCGCGGCAACTCGCCGCGCGTGGGGTTCAACTCGTGGTCACGGCCCGGCGCGCGGATCGACTTGAGTTATTGACGCAGGAGATCTCCGCGCAGGGCGTGCGCGTGGTGCCGGTGGCCGGCGATATCACGGACGCCACGCTGCGTCACCGTCTCATTGACGCGGCCACGCGCGAGTTAGGCGGACTGGACATCCTTGTCAACAATGCCGGGGTCGGCGCGATTGGGCCGTTCGTGACGGCCGAACCAGCCCGGCTACAACGCATCATGGATGTCAACTTCTTTGCACCTGTGGCGCTGATTCGGATCAGTCTTGCGCTGTTGCAACAAGGCGATCAGCCGATCATTGTCAATGTCAGCTCGGTGCTCGGTCACCGCGCGGTGCCGCTGAAGAGTGAATATTGTGCCAGCAAATTCGCGTTACACGGATTCAGCGACGCTTTGCGCGCCGAGTTGGCCAGGCCGGGAATCGACCTGTTGTTGGTCAGTCCCAGCACGACGGAGAGTGAGTTTTTTGACCGTGTCCTGGAGAACAAGGCCGAGCTCCGTTGGCGCGCGTGGGGCGCCATGCCCGCCGCGCGGGTTGCCGCGAAAACACTTCGCGCCATGCAGCGTGGTCGACAGGAGATCATCTTGACACCAGGCGGCAAACTCCTGGTCTGGCTGGACCGTCTCTGCCCGCCGCTGGCTAATCGGTTGGTCGGACGGTTCGGTTAGTTCAATCTTAGATTAAGAAAACATACGGAAAGACATGGGTCTAACACAATGGCAGTCCAAAACCCCGTGAACGGTTACCACGAGTCCAATCCAGGGTTTGGTATTCTGTACGAGGAAGGTCCATGCCTGGCGGTTGCCAAACCGGGCGGTTTATTGACGCAGGCACCACCGGGGATCGACAGTCTAGAGACGCGTGTCAAACAGTACTTCAAACAGCGTGACAACAAGGCGGGCCGCGTCTATCTGGGCGTACCGCATCGTCTTGACCGTCCGGTGTCTGGCGTTTTGGTACTCGCGCGGCACGTTCGTGCCGCCCGCCGTTTGTCGGAACAGTTCGCCGGCCGACTCGTGCGTAAGATCTATTGGGCGCTCTTGGTAGGCCGGCTCGAGCCGGACCCGGGCGGATGGGTGGACTATGTGCGCAAGATCCCGGGCGTCGCGCGCGG
>CAZSOG010000183.1:0-7757 GCA_964607555.1 uncultured Pirellulaceae bacterium
CGCACGGTGCGCGCATGTTTCATGGCCGGATGCCACCCTTCTTCGGTTGCGGGCGTGGCCCGCGTTATGGTGTTGAAAAGTTGAAGTTGACAGCCTCGGTACTACAGCAGCGTCCGCAACGCGACCATCTTCCGGCCCCCACCCAGCTGGTCTGGGTGGAGCCAGTGATTTTGCACTAACCGGCGGCGCACGCGCCGGCCCCCCTCTTCTCCCCGCCCGCCGCTTCGCGGTGGGCGGGGAGAAGAGGGGCTTTTTTTTCGCGCTGTTGTAGTGCACAATCATGCGCTCCACCCAGACAAGATGGGTGGGGGCTTAACTCCCTCGATTGGAGTGACTTGCGCGATTCGTGACAGACAAACTGGCGCTGTCCAACTAGAATCGCTCCCCCGTGTTTTTTCTGCCGGGGGATGATGAGCGCCAGTCGCGACGCGAAACGCGGGCAGGCAAAGACGCCCCGGCGCGGCGCTCATCATCTCCCGGCAAAAAAAATTTTGATTTTTTTGAAGGGTTGGGGCCCTAAAATGCGATTCACCTACATCGAGCGCCTTTGGCTCACTCGTCGAGCAGCGCTCGATACCGGCGATGAAGCCCTATTAAGGTAATCACGGTTTAGCCCCGAAACCCTCACGGATTCTTGAGATTTATTGTGATTTCTTGGTGAGACTGATAAAATGCCTGCATTTCAGCCTCCCACCACATCCATCGTGCGTCGGCGCATCCGCGGCGGCCGGTGGCTTCTCGGTAGGAAACCAGGGCATGTCAAAATCGGGATCAGTTAGTGAGTGGATCGAGGGAGTCAAGAACCAGGATTCGCACGCAGCGATACGCCTTTGGGGACGTTTCCATCAAAAACTCCTGCAACTGACTCGCCGCCGCATGGATGGGGCGTCACGACGTGTCGTCGACGAAGACGACGTCGTCTCGATCGCCTTCCACTCGTTCCTGCACCGAGCCGGCGACGGACAATTCCCGGATCTCACGAATCGTTCCGACCTGTGGAAGTTGCTGATTACGATCACCGACCGGAAAATCGTCAATAACATCCGCCAAAACACGACGATCAAACGGGGCTACGGTCGCGTGGTCAGCGAATCCGCGTTCGACCGAATGGACCAAAGCGAGAGTTTTCTGACCCAAGCGGAAGCCAACGAACTGCCGCCCAGTATCTTGGTTTCGCTCGGTGAATTGCTGAACGGCTTGGACGACGACCTCCGCCAAACCGTGCTGCTGCGACAACAAGGTTATACCAATGAGGAAATTGGCCGGCGACTGAACCGATCGGTGACAACGGTGGAACGGAGACTGCGGTTGCTTCGCGCTAAGTGGGAACGGGAGTTGATGCAATGAGTCTCGTGGAACCGTCGGACTCGCTGTCCGTGGAACAACAACAACGCATCGACCAGATTTGCCTGGCGTTTGAAGATCGGTGGATTGCCGGCAAAGCGCCGCTGATCGAACCGTATGCCCAGCAGGTCGATTCCTTGACCCGCCCGGCCCTGCTGCGTGAATTGCTGATGGTCGAATTGGAGCATCGGCGGGCCATGGGCCAGATCCCCCAACAATCCAAATATGCCAAACGGTTCCCCAAATTCGAGTCGATCGTGCACGCCGCGTTTGCCACCATCGCGCAGCGTGATGTCGCGCTGCGTTTCATGCCGGGACAACGAATTGGCCGCTACGAAGTGCGGCGCGAAATCGGCACCGGCGCTTTTGGCACCGTGTACCAGGGGTGGGACGAGCAACTGCGCCGCGACGTCGCCATCAAGGTACCACGGCGTTCGTTCGCCTGCTCCGAGCAAACACGCAAACGGCTCCTGGACGAAGCACGCGCCATCGCGCGACTCAAACACCCAGGTATCGTCGCCGTTCATGATACGGGCGCTCTCGAAGACGGCACATTGTTCCTCGTCATGCAATATGTCGATGGCCAATCGCTGGCCCAGCTTCTCCAATCCGGGCGCGTGCCGGTCGATCAGGCTGTTGATATCACGATCGATATTGCCGAAGCGCTGGCATGCGCGCACCAGGCTGGTCTAGTCCATCGCGATTTGAAGCCGGGCAATATTCTGCTCGACGAACACGGCGCGGCCCACGTGGCCGACTTTGGCCTCGCCCTGCGCGAAAGCGAACAACATTTGCGTGCCGGTGAATACGCCGGGACCCTCGCCTACATGGCGCCCGAGCAGCTGCAAGGCCAAACGCAACGGATGGATGGCCGCGCCGATATCTGGGCACTCGGCGTGCTCCTCTACCAAATGCTGTCCGGGAAACGGCCGTTTCGTGGCGCCAACCGGAAAGAACTTGTCGCTGATGTCCTGCAACGTGACCCCAAGCCGCTGCGCCAAATCGACTATAACCTGCCCCGTGCGTTGGAGCGTGTCTGCGCCCAATGCCTGGCCCGACACGCCGCGGATCGATATAGCTCGGCACACGACGTGGCAGAAGCCCTGCGTCAATGGCAGACGCGGGCACGTTCCACGCGACGAAACTGGAGCATGGCTGCCGCACTGGTGCTTCTCGGTCTGATCGTCGCCGGGTCACGGTTTCTGCCTAAATCCGCGCAGCAATCAGCTGCTCCCGATGTAAACGCACTCGCGGGATCCGTCGACCTGCAAATCTGGGATGCCGGAGGCGACGACCTGCACATGATTCGCCTCAGTGATACGGATGGTAAACGCCCCCTGCGGCCTTACGACAAGCTGCGTTTGCGCGCGAACGTCAATCGACCGTCGTTCCTCTACGTCGTCTGGCTGGATACGCGCGGCACTGCCCTGCCCGTCTACCCTTGGCGGCATGGCGATTGGCATGACCGACCAACCCGCGAAAGGCCGATCAGCAACCTGGCATTGCCCGCGGTGCTGGACGAAGCCTGGACGATGGGAAACGATCCGCCCGGCATGGAAACCCTCTTGCTGCTCGCCCGTGCCACGCCGCTCCCGGCCGATGTCGACCTGCGACACGCCGTGGCCGCCTTGACCGCTACTCCCCTGCCCGCCCGACCCGCGCTCTTCTGGTTCCAAAAGGGTGGCGACCAGCCCCGAACCGGCCGGAAACGAGGCATCCTCCTCGATCGATTGAAGGCCGTTAGTGATCCCATGCTCCATCTCCAACAACTGATCGCGGAAGCGCTGGGACCCCATTTCGGTTTTATCCGAGCGGTCAGCTTTCCCGTGTCCAACGTGCCTTCCGACCCCGTGCCGTAAGACGCTGTACCGTTCGACCCATGAAAACACGAATCTAGACCGGGAGCATCTCATGTGGTTGCACCACACGCTTATCTCCGCTGTTTTTCTGTCCGCCATGGCGTCCATGACAGCGGCCACGCCGGCAGGCCAGCCTCCGCCGAAATCGAATCCCGACCGCCAAGCCGAACCAAAACAAACACCCGCAGAAAGCAAAACGACTCTTGCGCGACAACTCCAGATGACTCTCGACCAGGGTGACGTCGCCAAGGCAGGTCAGGTCGCTCGGCATTGGCTGAAGCTGCGCCGCCGGCGTTACGCCAAACATCCGCTCCCAAACGAAAACGACGGCCCGGTGAACGACTTGACGGACGATCTGGTAAAGGCGTTCCGCCAACATGCACTCGCCTATCGTAAACGTGGTGAGCATGCCAAGACCATCGAAGCCTACCGGCAAGCGATCGGTATTCTGCAAGAACTGCCCGGGGGCCAGCCGCGTCTGCCAACACATGACTACCAATTGGCCGTCCTCCTCAATTGCACCGGCGTCGAGTTGTTCCTCCACTGCCAATACGCTGCCGCCGAGGACCTGCAAAGCCAAGCCGTCGCGTGCTATGAACGCTCCATGGAACATTTCGAGGGTCCGGCGTCCCATGAACAACTCGCCCAAATCTACGATAACCTGAGCGCGTCCCAAGAACGGCAGGAAAAATACGAGGTCGCTGCCCACACACTGTCCCGCGCCCTAGCCATTCGCAAACAATTGTACTCGGCCGACAAATACCCGCTCGGCCACCCAAAACTGGCGCGCGTACTACATCAGCGCGGTCGCGTACTCTTCAAGGCGGGCCGACGGGACGAGGCCGTTGCTTCCCTGGAGAAGGCGGTCCGCATGTTTCGCGGCCTGGCGGCAACGCACGACGACGCGCGTGATCAGTTCAATCTGGCCACGGCCCTTACCCAACTGGGTCTGCTGCATCTGCAGATGGGCAAAGCGGCCGACGCGCGTAAGTGTCTTGAGCAGTCATTGGCCTTGCAACCGGACAGCGATTCCGACGATGTGTTAACCCAGTTAAACCGTGGCACGGTATTGGATGCTTTGCTGACCATCGCGGTGACCGAGGGCGATCTCGTCGGGATCGCCGAGTGCCGCGGCGCGATCGAACGGATCGTCAAGCGTGTGCTGGCCACGGATCCACCGCCGTTCCGAACCAAGGGTTTAGTTATCCTATTGAATCACCTGGCCGTGGCATGCGAGGAATACGACCAGTACGAACGTGCGGAGCAGTACTACCTGCAGTGCTTCGACATTTGGCGGCGGATGTGTCGACGAGACCCTCGCGTGGGGACCGCCGACCCGACGCTCGTCAACACGTTGTCGGGAATTGCCGTGCTCTACCTGCACACGGGACAAGAGAAAAAGGCCTATGCACCACAAGCCGAGGCGTTACGCATGGCCCAATCTCTCTACCCCAACGACCGATACCCGGCGGGACATCGCTTGATTGTGATATCGTCAATCAATTTGGGATGTCTGCTATGGGAGACGGGAGAGGTTGAGCCGGCACTGAAGTATTTTCGTGACAGTGTGCGGATGAGTCGACGCTTATGGCCCAAGACGGAGTTTCCGAACGGCAATCCAACGTTGCTGGCGAGCATCCGCGCGTACGCGGACGCTTTGCTTGAAGTGGAGCGTTACGATGACGCAAACCGATACTACGAGGAAGCGCGGCAAATCGCCGCGCGTCTCTATCCGCAATCCGCATTTCCGAACGGTCACATCGAGTGGGAACAATCCGCGCGGGACCTCGGTAAGGTCGAGTTGGCACGCGGTCATTATGCCGCGGCTCGAAATCACTATTTCGAGGCAATGGCTGGCCGTCGGCGGCGTCTCGAATCGGCTGCGGACACTAACGACAACATGCTCGCGCTGATGCTTGACCGCATCGGGCAAACCTACCGCGACGAAGGTGATTACCAACATGCGGAACAGTTTTGCATTGCGTCGTTGAATTGCCGCCGGGCGTTGTTTCCCGCGGACGCCTATCCGCACGGCCACCGCTACATAGACAAAGGTCTGCGATCGCTCGCGGAACTGTATTTCGATGCGACTCGATATCGTGAGGCGTACGATCTAGCGCGTCAAGCGACGGGCATGGAATGTGAATCCGCGGAACAGTTTGCGCAGAGTGCATCGGAAGCACAAATCCTGAATTACGTGGCCAAACGTCTCAAAGCCACCGACCTATTGATGTCAAGCTGGCAGCAGACGGACTTGCCGCCGAGCGACGTGTATGCCATCATCTGGCGACGACGTGGGCTGGCGACACGTCTGATCACGGCGCTGCATCAGAGGATGCGGAACACCAAGACGGTCACGACAAGCGAGACATACAGGGATTATCTTGATGCACGCCGCGGACTCGCGGCCGCATTGGGCATGTCGTCGGGAGCGGAAGTCAGGGATATGACCGGACGCCTGGCGAGAATCCAATCACTTAACGAGCGCAAGGAGAAACTTGAGCGTGCGCTGGCCGATCGGCTTCCCGCACCGCCGCCGGGGACAGCGGATGGCGCGTCCACGGTCCAATCGCTCGCGCATGAACTGCCCGATACCGCGGTTTTTGTCGATTTCATTCGCTATGATCTGCACACTCAAGATCCACGGCGTCCCGGCGCGACCGGCCACCGTTCCAGGACGCACTATGGTGCCTTTCGCGTACGAGCGGGCGATCGGCCGCGTTTTGTCGATTTGGGCGAAACAGAAGAAATCGACGCCGAAATCGCGACATGGCGCAATAACCTGCTGGCCGGGCGATCCGGCGTGGCCGAGTCCACATTGTATCGGAGGGTGTGGACCCCCATCCAACAATTGTTCCCAAATGACACGAGAACCGTGTATATCCGACCAGACGGACAATTGTCACTCATGCCTTGGTCCGCGCTGGCGGCAAAGCCGGGCGCCGCCGTCCTGCTCGAACATTACGCCATCGCCACCGTGCCGAGTGGCCACTTCCTACTCAAGCAATTGCGCGCACGGCAACCTCATCCGGCGCTCACCGACAATATTCTTGCCGTCGGGAACGTGGACTACGGCCAAGTTGGTCCAGGCGATACCACGGACGCGGTGTCCGGATGGCGGCGAATCCAGTGGCCTCCGCTTCCCGAAACCGGCCCCGAACTCGACACCCTGTTATCCTGCTCCAAAGCGCGAAATGTAACGCTTCTAACCGGCAAGCGGGCCACCGTGCCGCGTGTGCTTGAGAGCCTCACTCATGCAACGACCGCACATCTGGCGACGCACGGTTTCTACCTCGACTCTCCGCTGCAGGCTGAATTGGCGATCGCGGACGGCAATCGAACTGTCGCGGAAACCAACACGGCAACCAGCAGCCGGCGCTCCGTGCTGGAACGGAACCCGTTCCTTCTCTCGGGCCTTGCCTTGGCCGGCGCCAACGACCCTCCCCTGCACTCGACAGAGTTCGACACCGCGCCTCTGCCCGGCATTGTCACGGCCCAGGATATCGTCGCGCTCGACTGTCGCGGGCTCCAGTTGGTTGTTCTAAGCGGCTGCAAGACCAGCCTCGGCAGCCACGCCGACGGAAGTCCGGTCGGACTTCAAGCCGCATTTCATGTCGCCGGTGCGCGAAACGTTATTGCCAGTCTCTGGGATGTGGACGACCGGGCAACCAGACGGCTTATGCAGTCGTTCTACTCTGAGTTGGCGCGGCACGACGTCGGTCCACTGGCGGCGTTGCGCCGCGCCCAGCTCGTAATGATGCGATCTAGTGCGAGTCAAGACAGACCGAACCGCGGCCCGATCCTGACCCACACCGTCCGGCTCAAGTCAACCAAGATCCCAGATACGCGCTCCACCGCCCAGTGGGCCGCGTGGTCTCTTTCCGGACCCGGATTCTAGCCTCCTTTTCTGAAAGCGGATGCAAGCATGTACGATGGACGTCCACGTCCGTCGAAGAAGCGGATCACAACCTTGCCAGGGCAGTTTCGTCTTAGGCTCTTGGAAACCCCTGCGGCAAAGGAGAGACAACCACGAATCGCACGAATCGACACGAAATCAGCCAAGCGCAGCAAATGGTCTGGTCAAAGCCCCTCACAGGCTTGTCCCGTGGATCGACCAGCAATAAAGCACGACTGCGGAGCCCCGCCCACTGCATCTTGAGTCTCCGCGACGATGTCAAACAGTCGAATCAAACAGTCGAATCAGACAGTCACGCAGAAACTGCCGCCGGTCGGAGTTCAGGTTCCTCGGGGCCGTGGACAATCAGGGTAACTGTGCGTGGACCAGAAGAAAAAGAACACTAATCGACGCTAATCCTCGCTAATATTGGAATACCTCATCTTAAAATGCCTTCGACTTTTCTACGACCTGCCGGATTCATGTTGAGTGTTGCAGACTTTCCAGGGCAGTATCATTAGTGTTGATCAGTGAAGATTAGCGTTCCTTGATAGCAGATGTCGTGAACGGCTACCAATCAGGGACCTTATGGGCGGGAATTTGCTGATCTTGAGTCAAGTTTTTGGGTCGAGGTTCAGCCGCCACGGGAGTTGATGTCG
>CAZSOG010000184.1:0-7747 GCA_964607555.1 uncultured Pirellulaceae bacterium
GAGACGGCGTCGAGTTTACCGGGTTTCCAGGTATTTGCCATGCCACTCGTGTGGGCGACCCCATGTGGCTGTCGACGCGCGCCCCGGCAAGCCCCCGGGGGCGGTACGCTTGGCACCTCCTGTCCGAACCGCCGAACATCCTTTCTTGCACGATTGGCCTTGTGTCGCTATTGTGTAGGCTCTTGGAGTGTGGGGCGCGCGTGCCGTGCATGCTGTTGCGAAGCGATGTGCGGGAGCGCGACTGAAAAAAAGGGCGGACACCCTTATGGGAGGCGGGGCTCCCACCCCGGGCTTATCTTTATCCCGTCTCCGATCAACCGGACTCGGGAAACGGGTTGGCAAGAGATGAGGTGCGTTTTTTGGGGGGATCTGGGCCGAGTCGGGTGGGTGACGACACTGACCGTGGCCGTGGGATCAACCTTTCACGATTCAATCTTTTACGATATCGAGTGGCATAATGAGCCAGACTGTATTGACAACCCCTGAAAAGGGATCGGACGGAAATGGGAAGCACGCGGGCGCGCCTGAGGAAGCGCCGGTCGAGTCCAAATTTGAGTATCCGGGCATTCCGGTGACATGTGACGGGGCGGAAGCGGTGGTGCACGTGGAAACTCACGTCACGCAGGGGTCGGGCGCTTATCCGATCACGAGTTCGACGACGATGGGCGCCGGCTATAACGTGGCGGTCAGTAATGGCAAACGCAATCTCTGGGGCGATAACCTGGTCTTTTTCGAACCGGAGAGCGAACACTCGTCGGCTTCGTTTTGTGAGGGGTTTGCGCTGGCCGGCGGACGTGTCACGAACTTCACGTCGGGGCAGGGGCTTGTGCTGATGAAAGAGGTGCTCTTCACGATTTCGGGCAAACGCTTGCCGGTTGTTTTCCACATCGGCGCACGCGCCATGACCAGTCAGGCGCTGAACGTGCACGCCGGGCATGACGACGTGATGGCAGTTGCCGATTGTGGTTGGGGGATTCTGATGGGGCGCAACGCCCAGGAGGCGTGTGATTTGGCACTGATCGCGCGGCGTTCGGCCGAGGCGTCCTCCACACCGTTCATGAATGTCCAGGATGGCTTCCTGACGACACACACGGTGGAGACGGTCCGGCTGCCGGAACCGGAGTTCATGAAGGAATTCGTTGGCGCGCCGGCCGACAAGTTGATGAACATGATGGATCCTGAAAACCCATTGATGTCGGGTGTCGTGCAGAACCAAGATTCGTACATGAAAGGCAAGATCGCTCAGCGCTGGTATTACGACCGTGTCCCGCGCGCCCTGGAGGAGTCGTTTGAACTATTCGCCCAGAAAACCGGGCGGCGGTACGGCTTTCTGCGCCCCTATCAGTGCGACGATGCTGAGTATATCTTGATCGGTATGGGCAGCTTCATGGAGACGGCCGAGGTGACGGTCGATTACCTGCGCTCTCAAGGGCGAAAAGTTGGTTGCGTTGCGGTCTACTGCTACCGGCCGTTTCCGCTGCACGAAATCGTCCGCGCGACTAGCCATTGCAAGGCGATCACCGTGCTCGAACGCATGGACGACCCCCTGTCGACGACCGGCAATCCACTGGCACGCGAAATCAAGGCGGCGTTTTGTGACGCCATCAATGGACAGATGGAGTGTACCCGGTTGGAGCGAATTCCACGTGTCTTTCACGGTGCGGCCGGGCTCGGTAGCCGTGACGTTCGCCCGGGAGACCTGGTGGCCATGTTCGACAATATGGTCTCCGGACAACGCGACTTCTTCTGTTTGGGCATCAAGAACCCGCTGGCGATCGAACGGGGTGACGACCCGGATTTGCGGCCGCCGGGAGGGTTCTCGATGCGCGGTCACAGCGTCGGCGGATTCGGCTCGGTGACAACCAATAAGGTCATCGCGTCGATCGCCGGCAACGTGTTTGGCAAGGACGTGCAGGCGTACCCGAAATACGGGTCGGAGAAAAAGGGCCTGCCGACGACCTACTATCTGACTATCGCCGATTCACACATTGCCATGCATAGCGAGTTGGAGCGTGTGGACCTCGTGATCCTGAACGATGTCAACGCCATGTTTAGCGGTAATCCGCTAAAGGGTCTCGTGGATGGCGGCAGCATTTTCATGCAGTCGGCGTTAACCGATCCCGTCGACGTATGGAAGCACCTCCCGCCCCATCATCGGCGCACCATCCGGGAAAAGAACCTCCACGTTTATTACGTTGATATGGTCTCTATTGCCCGGGAAGTCGCGTCGGTCGCGGACCTCGAGATGCGGATGCAAGGAATCGTCACACTCGGCGCATTCCTGAAGTTGACGCCCTACTCGACGGAAAGCGGTATATCGGATGATGAGGTGCTCGACGGAGTCGAAAAGGCGCTGCGCAAGTACTTTGGCAAGCGTGGCGAACGCGTGGTGCAAGACAATCTCATGTGCGTGCAGCGCGGGTACCGCGATCTGAAAGAAGTGCCGCGTGAGGTTATGGAACAGACTGTTTGAAAGGTGGTGTCTTGATGGCGGATGACCAGGTACAAAAATCGATGAACGCGCCGAGCGAGCGCGATCCCCATAATAACTGTTCCTACGGAACGTTGGTTGACGCGGAATACAAAACGGTCCAGCTGCCGGTCTTGGATGTGCGCCGTTTCAACGACAGCGTGATTCAGCGGTATGAAGCCGGCACGGCGGAAAAAGAGCTGCCCGCGGATTTGGCAACCGCCCGCTCGCTGGTTCCGTGCGGTACCGCGGCCTTGCGAGATTTCAGTTACGTCGCGCCCGAGATCCCCGAATATATTCCCCAGAACTGCACCGGCTGCATGGATTGCGTCACATTGTGCCCGGATACCGCCATCCTCGGCAAGGTGAAGGCGGAAACCGACTGGCAGAGCCGGCTTGACCGAATCTCCGATTCCGGAGACCGCGCGCTGTTTGAAAAACAATGGTCCGAACCGCGCAAATACTATGACGGCCCAAAAAAGAAACTCGGCGAGGGCGGCAAGTTCGTGATCATGATCGACCCGGCGAAATGCAAGGGGTGTGCCGAATGCGTTACCGTCTGCGGTGACGACGCCCTGAAAATGATCCCAAAGACCGATCAGATCGTCGAGAATATCCGCAAGAGCCACCGACTGTTCAAGGAGTTTGGACCATCGGACGAGCAATTCGTCAACGATAATTTGCTGATCGACATGATGCTCAAAGAGCAATCGCATGTCTACGTCGGTGGCGCCGGCAGTTGTGCCGGTTGTGGTGAAGGAACGGCGCTGCGCATGCTGTGCGCGGCAACCGGTGCCAAACACGGCAACGGTTGGGGAATTGTCGCGGCAACCGGCTGCAACACAGTCTATACATCGACCTACCCGTATAACCCGTATCTGGTTCCCTGGAGCAATTCGTTGTTCGAAAACGTCGCCACGTTCGGGATCGGGCTCCGCATGCGGTGGGATCAAATGGGCTGGGCGGACAAGCCGATCTGGTGCATCGGCGGTGACGGCGCGATGTTCGATATCGGCTTCCAGGCACTCTCGCGTCTGTTGGCGTCGGGCCAGCACCTCAAGGTGTTCGTGCTCGATACCCAAGTCTATTCCAACACGGGTGGCCAGGCCTCGACCAGTACGTTTACCGGTCAGAACGCCAAGATGAGCATGCATGGAAAAAAGATCAAGGGCAAACAAGAACGGCGCAAGGAAATTGCTCAAATCGCCATGATGCATCCCCATACGTTCGTCGCCCAGACCACCGCGGCACACATTAATCATTTCTATCGGTGCATCCTGGACGCACTCGAGTTCGACGGGCCAGCAATTGTCAACTGCTATACGACCTGCCAGCCCGAGCATGGCGTGGCCGATAACATGGCGACCGACCAGGCACGACTCGCGGTCGATTCGCGGGCCTTTCCGCTCTTGGTTTACGACCCACGCAAGGGAGACACGATCCACGAACACCTTTCCCTAAAAGGAAACCCGGCCATCAATGATGATTGGTGGACGAACCCGAAGACGGGCAAACAAGTCGATTTTATCGACTTTGCACGCTCTGAGGGCCGTTTCGCTAAACATTTCGACAAGGACGGGAAGCCGAGCGATGTGTTGCTGCGAACGCGCGCGGACCGGCTTGAAAACTGGCATGTCTTGCAAGAGCTGGCCGGTTTGCGGGGTGGAGCACCCGCCGGCGCCCGGCCACCGGCCAAGCCAGCGCGGGCCAGTATGGCGTTGAAGAGCGGTGCTCGCATCCGCTACTATGATGGCAGCAAGTGGATTCCCGGAGTGGCCGAGTCACTCGATCCGGCCTGCCTCGTGCTGGACGATAACACCGAGATTCGAGTTGCCGCCGAGGTGCTCAAAAAGGCAGTCGACGGCGGCTTGGTGACCGCCGATTGAACCGTCACTCGCCGGGTAACGTGACCAGGTCCGAGAAGTGGGTCGCCAGGATCTCACGTACCTGGCTTCGGTGCGGCGGACGAAACCGGTGAAATGGCTCGGCCATGAAGTCATCGCAGATGCCCATGACCGATAGCGCGCACTTGGTGGCCTTGATGTAACGCGACGCGTATTTCCCGATGGCGTATATCTGACCCAACGTGTGGATGCGCTGCGTCAACGCGTCGACCCGCCGCCGGTCGCCTGCCACCGCCGCACGGTAGCAATCGGTGAACAAACGGGGGATCACGTTGGCACCGCCGCAGACTCCACCGTGCGCGCCGAGCCGGATCGCTTTGCCCAACAGATGCTCGGGACCCATCATGATGGACCAGTCGGGGCGGAGCGCTCCGAGCCCCACCAATCGCGCGAAGTAACCCACGTCACCGCTACTGTCCTTCACTCCAACAATCGTCTCGATTCCAGCCAGGTGTTCGAGCGTTTCGATTTCGAACCACACCTTGGTTAAACTCGGCATGTTGTACAACATCAGCGGCAGCGGCAGGCGACTCGTGAGGTGCTCAATATAGCCAATCAATTCCGTCTGGCCCGCGGGGAAATAGTACGGGGTTGCCAACACCACCGCGGCCGCCCCGGCCGCGGCCGCCACCTCCGCCAAGTTAATCGATTCAATAAACGCCGTGTCCGTGATCCCGACCAGGACCGGTACGCGCCGGTCGACAATCGCCGTGACGCGAGCGATCAACTCACGCCGCAATCGGTAACTTAAACCGGGCGCCTCACCCGTCGTACCCAGAATGAAAATTCCGTGCACACCGCCGCCAAGCATGTGATTCAATAGCCGCTCCAGTCCCGCGGCATCGAGTTGATCACGGTCGGTCAGCGGCGTGACCATTGGCGGGACGATGCCACGAAAGCGCGGCGCGCGTGGCGGGTCCGAAGTTGTTGGTCGTGGCATGGTACCCTCAAAAAAACATTGCGCGCAAACGTGCCCAAGATCCGCGCCACGCGTCAGCTCTTATCTTGGGCGTTCACTGCCGGAAACAACTCCATCATTGCAACAGCAGGAATAGAAGCACCACGAACAAACCGAGCCCTCCGATCAGGAAAACGGCGCCCCAGAAACGCCGGTTGCGCTGCCGCGCCCAAATGTAGATCCCGGAAATACTCCAGAACATCATGCAACCGGCCACCAGGTCGACCGTGACCGCCCAGGCAAGAAATGCGAAATAGGACTGGTTGTACCCGCAGCGAAAGTGCAGAAAATTAACAAACCGCAGTGACGAGAACGGGCGTTGCTGCTCGACTCGGATCTTGTGGCCGCGCACAAACCATGTGATGCGCCGATTGCCGGCGCCCGATACGCGAATCACGAGCAGTTGGCCGGGCTTCTGCTGCCGCGGGATCATATGCGGGCCATCCATGTCCAAGTGTCGCAGAATCGCGGTCGCCCGTTCGTCGCGCGTCTTTGGAAAAGAAGCCGGCGGAGTGAAGTCCAGCTGCTGAACCGTCTCCCATTTCGGTGGCGTGATCCCAGCATACTTGGCCAGCAATGCATGATGATTCAGGCTGATCGCACTGATCGCGTACACGAACATCCAGGGGACCAGGAACAGACCTGTGTATAAGTGCAGCAGACGCATCCAATAGTCAATCTGGCCCCAAACGTTTCTTGTCATGGATTTGGTCCTCGGTGTGACTCGATGGAAGGAAAACAAGCGTGTTGAGTGCCCAATTTATCGAGCTTGAGCCGATAGTGTAGCACTTTCGAGTCGGTGCCGTCCAGGTGCGTTGTTTTATGGATCCCACGACCAGTTGTGTTTCGGGACATGTTCTAAGTAATCAGCACCGCGTTTCTGGCAGCTGCTTTGACCGTGCCGTGTGCGCTCCATCGAGAATTGGCCTCGCAATAAGAAACCGAATACACCATAATGGTGGATACGGAAGCACGGCGATCGTTACTCTCGCGCTGTTACTTGGAAGGGATTCCCATGCTGGTACTCAGTCGCAAGCGACACGACAGCGTTGTCATCGGAGACGAGGTAACCGTGACCGTCGAGCGCATTTCACTCGGCGATGATATTCCGACCGTGACCGGCGCGACGGTCCGATTGGGGTTCCAGTCACCGCGTCATGTCTCGGTATATCGTGGCGAGTTGTGTCGACGCCGTCAGCAACCGAGTTACTCGAGTCGTCCACCGCGTAAACGACTGGAAGGCAGAGTGGTGGATATTTCAGATGCCGAAGTGCGCCTTCGGATTCAGGTGCCGCGCAAGATCCCCGTGGCATGGAACGGCGTCAAACTGGTTGACGCCCAACGGGCCGAAGCCAAGGACGCGGATACGCCGGCCAGCACGATCCACTACGTCACGTGTCGACGAGACGATCGGATCACGATCTGCCACAACATCACGATTGCCATGCTGGACATCCGCCGTTTCATTCCCGAGTGATCGGATCGTTGCGGCCCGACCAACATCAGTCCGCGTGCATCTTGAGCTTATCAAGATCGCCGCGGGTCTGCTCGACCACGTCAACAGACCGAGGTCGAAGGTATTGGCGCAGCGCGTCCAATACGCGCCGCGGGTCGGCGGGACCACATGAGAAAACGTCCAGCGCCAAATACTCGTGCTCCGGGTATGTGTGGACCGCCGCATGCGATTCCGACAGCAGGACAAACGCCGTGACGCCGGACGGCGCGCCGGGAAAGCGATGCGCGTGTTGCTCGATGATATGAAACCCCGCGGTACGCAGCGCGGCGGTCAGTTGGTCTCGCAGCGTATCGGCATCGCCGAGTGCCGACGCGTCGACCCCGTACATATCCGCCAACAGATGCCGCCCGACACACATGCCGTTTCGTGACGGCACGCAACGTGGCGGCAGCTCAGGTACATGGGGCATCTCCGTTCCTCCGTCATCGATGGTGCTGGACATAGGCCTCCGCGCGGCGACGGGCCCACCGGAACGGTCCCAGGCCAGTCCTTGCGCGGCCTGTTGAAAACCTCATTGTAACGCGTGCGGTGTGCGTGTCCAAGTGACGGCGCCACCTACCAGTCGCAATTGCCGTGCTGCTTAATTATAGTGGTTAGAGTGTAAATGTAAGTGCCAACGTGAAGCTCGGTTGCCGGCGGTGACCGAGCACGACAAGCCCCATCCTGCCGGGGCCCAACCGGCGGGCCGCCGATCGACCGCATCGTCTTGGCGGTTGGGAGATCCGTCCTGCCTGGTTTAACGGTCCGTGGTGTCCGTGACCGTTTTCGGCCCCGTGATTTTGCATCAGTGAGGTACCCCATGAAGACTCGACCGTGCGTACTACTGTCTCGAATCGTCGCCATCATCATCTTGGCAATCTCGGGCGACGTGGCGGTTGCCGGCAGTCCCATTCGCATGG
>CAZSOG010000185.1:0-7729 GCA_964607555.1 uncultured Pirellulaceae bacterium
ATGCGCTCCACCCACACAAGGTGGGTGGGGGCGTAACTCCCTGGACTGTAGTGACCTGCGCCATTCGTGACAGACAAAGTGGCGCTGTCCAAGTAGGGTTTGCGGCGAAAGGTCTCGCCAAAAAACATGCGCGCACGGTGCGCGCATCCTATAGCCTAAGAACCTAATATTACGTCGGCTTGCCCCCAAAGAACCGGCCTTGAAACGCCAAAATGCGAAACTTCAGATATGAGCTCCTGTCACGAAACTCCGTTTCAAACGTGTACGATGGACGTCCACGTCCGCGGCGCGAGGAGGAGCTCGTCAATTCTGGATTCGTCGAAAGACTCGACACACCTGATCCGGTACACGCAGTATCCGCCCCGATTCCCGTGGGGGACCGAGCAATAAGAATAAGAACTCGAATCCCTCATTTGAAAAAACGCCAAAGGTCGTCATCGGTTGTGTTCGCGCGCAACCACCGATGAATTCTGGAAGATTCGAATCAACGGTCGCCACGCAAGCGACATCGGGCATGATCAAGCACGATCCCGCGGCTATTCTTGATCGCAGGTCCGCTTTGATTCGCTCCCCTACATGCGGCGGTGTTTTCAGGTCGGAAAACATGCACGAACACAATCGATCCAGCACTTCCCATCCCGACATTGCATTCGGGACTGGGAAGACACACTGATCCGAAAGGAACGCCAGATCGGGGATCAACCGGATCATGTGACTTGACAGCAATACTCCACATTGCGGGCAACAACCATCGTCAAACAGCGCGGAGACGTGAATGACAACCGTCGCACCGCAAATCGAACACTTCACAGGAAAGCCGTCTGGCGTTTTCGATGAGACAGACTCTGGCATCGCCTATTTGGTCCAATGTTGTACGTGTCCCGGCGTGGGCGCCCCCGCACCCACAATCGGTACTGATGCGTCGATGCTAAACCGCATCGAGTTTTACGCTCTCGGTTTCAATCCGAGTGCTTGCGGATCCGCAACATATCCAACCACTGGCTTTCGTGCTGGACGGTAAATTGGCCCAAACCATTCGGCTTATCGGCGGCGTAGATCATACCGACCAGGAACGTCCGCTCGCCGATCTGCAAGCGGCCGGCGGCGCCGCACCATGGCGTGCCTTTTCCGCGTGATCCCGGCAAGGCCACGTTATTGAAAAACGACTGGACAAATCCCTGCGAACTAAGCTGCGCGGGCCATCGTCTGATCATCGGTTCGTGCAGCGCGATCACGGCGGCGATTCCCGGCACCATCCGCTCGAGCAACGCCGGCAAAAGAGATGGTGGTGGGAGCTCACCCTGTCGCCCGGCCGGCGCAATCACCAACACGGCGAGACGGACCGGCATCCCATAGATCTCGAGTCGCGGTGGGCCGGGCGGAGGACCGTGTGCGTCAAGCGAATTAATGTCGATCGCCAACTCGGGTTGCGGCGGTTCCTGCTGCTTGGTACCCCTGCGCCACCAACGAATCGCCATGCCGGCCAGCAGCACGAACAGCAATAACCCGCCCGCCACCACCAGGTACATGGGATCCAGCGGTAGTTGGTCCAACATGATCGCCTCGCCTTCCACGCGCCGCGACCGCGCGATGTTCATCAGCGGTCGACTCAGCACGCGCGACAAAAAAATCGTTTCATTGACATGCGACGCAGTGTCGCGACCACCACGGGCGCCGGAAGACGCCGAGCCGGGTCAGTCGTGATGCAACTTTCGTGATCCGTCGTTGTTCCGCTGCCCACGCATTCTCCGCACGCTGTCTGGAAAAATCAACCGGCTACTCGTATAACATATGTCGAATCGACCAACGAATCCACCCGCGAGGCGAAGGAGAAGCAACATGATCATTCGGAAGTGCTCGGTAACCGCTTGGATCGTACTGATGAGTGTCGTCGTCGGCGTCGCGGCCGCGGGCGCCGAACCGCCGTTGTTCCCTTTTGTTATTTCCTATGACGCACCGAACAACATTACGAATGTGTCGGCCTGGTTGGACGCGCCGGCCGGTCGCCATGGGCATGTCCGCGCCGTTGACGGACACTTGGTGACAGACGCCGGTCCCATCCGATTCTGGGCGACCAACATGTGCTTTTCAGCCTGCTTTCCGAGCCATGTCGAGGCGGAACGCGTCGCGGCCAGACTGACGCGGTTTGGAATCGGCTGCGTACGCATGCACCACATGGACGCGCGGGACATTTGGGGTAAGAGCAAGAATAAACTGACCATTGACCCGGTGATGCTCGAACGGCTTGATTATTTGATCTACCAGTTGAAACAGCACGGTGTCTACACGAATCTCAATCTCCATGTCTCGCGCTGGCTCGGGCCGGCCGAGGGGTTTCCAAACCAGGAGGGACGACCCAAGTACGACAAAGGGCTCTGCAATTTCGACCCGCGCATGATCCAGGTACAGAAACAGTACGCGCGCGATCTGCTGACACACGTCAATCCCTACACCAAGACGGCCTACACCGACGAACCGGCCATCGCGTTTGTCGAGATCAGCAACGAAGACGCTTTGTTTCGCGCGTGGGAACGGGACTGGCTGGACGCGCTCCCACAACCTTACGCAGCAACCTATCGGGTCTTATGGAACCGTTGGCTGAAGACAAAATACACGGATACGAAACAGCTCGCTCAAGCATGGAACAGCGGCCGCAAACCACTGGGCGATGAACTGTTGCATAACGGCGACTTCAGCCAACCGCTTACCGGTTCGTGGCATGTCGAACAGGATTCGGAAACGCAGGCGCAATGGTCCGTTCAATCGGCCGGGCCGGACGATGAACCTTGTCTTCGGATCACAATCACCCGACCAGGCAACGTGAGCTGGCACCCACAAATCATGCAAACGGGATTGCATGTCAAGAAGGACGCGCCGTATACCCTGTCCTGCTGGATGCGCGCCGATGCCCAACATAAGGTGAGTTTGAACTGTATGATGGGGCATGAACCGTGGCAACGTCTGGGGCTCTCCAATCAGGTCGCGGTTGACTCCCAGTGGCAGTCCTATCACTTCACGTTCCTGGCGACGCGAGATGACGATAACGCACGCATCACAATCTCCAATTTGACTCCCGGGACGTACGAGTTTGCACGTTTTTCGCTGCGTCCTGGCGGGATCGTCGGCTTGGAACCGGGCCACTCACTGGAAGCATTGAACGTGCCCGTTGTGAAACATGGCCAGCTGAACGTCACGCAACCGGCCCGAGAGGACTTCATCGATTTCTTGTGGGACACGGAACGTGATTATTGGTCGGAAATGTACCGGTTCCTTAAGCAGGACCTGGGTGTGAAGGCTCTCGTTACGGGTACGCAGCTGGCCTATGGTCCGGTCTTGTTGCAAGCGGAACTGGACTATACCGATGCACATTCGTATTGGAATCATCCGGTGTTTCCAGGCCGCCCGTGGGACGGGAACAACTGGTACGTGCGTAACATAGCGTTGGTCAACAGCCTGGGCGCGAATCTGCGCAGTTTGGCGGCGCGGCGCGTACAGGGAAAACCGTATACGATCAGCGAGTACAATCATCCGGCGCCGAACTCGTACGCCGCCGAGGGTTTTCCGATGATCGCGGCGTTCGGCGCGTTTCAAGGTTGGGACGGAATCTACTCGTTCACTTATTCGCACAGTGGGGATCCGGAACCAAACCGAATCACGAACTACTTCGACGTGAAGTCCGACACGGCACGATTGGTTCACATGCCGGCCTGTGCCGCGCTGCTGGCACGCGGCGATGCGGCGCCGGCTCGGCGGACGGTCTTGGCCCCGCTAACCCGCGAGACGGAAAGAAAGATCCTTTACGATACGCTCCGTACCGAAGACCTCACAACCGACAACCTCGGGGTCGATTCACACACGGCCCTGCAGCACCGCATTGGGCTCGAAGTTGTCAAACGGAACTCCCGCAAGCCGCCGGCGACGGACCCCGACGCGAAACGATTTGTCGCGGATACCGGACAGCTGACCTGGGATGTCACGACGCCCGGTGCCGGGTACTTTATCGCGAACACGCCGCGTACCAAGGTATTCACCGGTTTCGTACACGGTCGCACATTTGATTTGGGCGGAATCAATCTGGCCATTGGGAAGACTCGTTTGGACTGGGCCACCGTATCGTTGGTGGCGATCGACGGCATGGACTTCCGCGGCCCGGGGAGGATCCTGTTGGCCGCGACCGGCTGGGAACAGAATGACGGCGCGCAACTGGAAGATCTTGGTAACGATCGGATCACGCTACGCACGCACTGGGGGCGCGGACCATTGTTGTGCGAGGGAATCCCGGCGACACTCGATCTCCCAGTGCCGGCGGATCGAGTCAAAGTCCATGCGCTTGATGCTGCTGGAAACCGTCGCGCCGCGGTGCCTTGCGAATCTTCTCACAGCCGGGCACGCATTCAAATCGGTCCGCGCTACAAGACGGTCTGGTACGAGATCGTCATTGAGTGAAATGGACGTCACATGAAAACGACGAAAGCGGTGATTCTCGCGGCGGGGCTCGGTACGCGCATGCGGCGCGCGGATACCGCCGTTCGGCTTACCGCGGCACAACAAGCCACGGCCGATGATGGTCTCAAAGCCATGATCCCGATCGACCGGCCGTTCTTGGATTATGTGCTCAGTGAGCTGGCAGACGTTGGGTTCCGTGATGTTTGCCTGGTGGTCGGTCGGTCGCACGCACCGATACGTGATTACTACACGCGTTTGGCACCACGCCGCATTCGCATTGCGTTCGCCGTGCAACCGCGGCCGCTCGGAACTGCCGATGCGCTGGCGGCAGCCGCGGAATTCGCGGGGCATGATTCCTTCATCGTCATTAACTCCGATAATTACTATCCCGGCAGCGCGTTGGCGGAACTGCACAATGGGTCCACGCCCGCGACGATCGGTTTCGATCGCGATGCGCTCGTCGCGCGTGGCAATATTACCCCGGAACGTGTGGCCGGTTTCGCAATCATGCGCCGCGCCACCGACACGTGTCTGGAACGGATCCAGGAAAAACCGGACTCCGCGGCCATCGCCCAGCGGGCGGGACCGGTCCTCGTCAGCATGAACTGCTGGCGTTTCAATAGGGTGATTTTCGACGCTTGCCGCCGGATCGGGCCGTCGTCACGCGGCGAATACGAGATCCCGGACGCGGTCATGTACGCGATTCGCGAGTTCGGCATTTGCTTTCGCGTGATTCCGTGTGCCGAGGGCGTGCTGGATTTGTCGCGGCAACAGGATATCGAGTCCGTCGCGCGTGCGTTGCGCGGCATGGAGGTCGACTTGTAATGATCGTTAACCTCGGACAACTGATCGACCGCACGTTCGTTACTCCGTCGCTTATTGACAAGCACATGTCGTCCGTGGAGGCTGCCCGAAAGGCCGATCTGATCGGCGCGGCCGCTGCCCATCTTCTGAACCACGGCGGTCGTAACCACAGCCCGGCACACTGGTGTTTCGTGCCCGGCCGTATCGAAGTGCTCGGCAAGCACACGGACTATGCGGGTGGACGCAGTTTGATCTGCGCCGCCGAGCGGGGATTTTGCGCCGTGGGGATCGAGCGTGAGGACGCGGCGCTGCGGATGTCCGATGTGGCCCGGCACGATACGGCCGCTTTTCCGCTGCATGCCGATCTTGTTCCGAACGGCTCGGACTGGACCAACTACCCGATGACCGTGGCACGCCGAATCGCACGCAATTTTCCTGCGGCGCGGCGCGGACTCGATATTGCGTTCGCGAGCGATCTGCCCTCCGCGTCCGGCATGAGTAGCTCGAGCGCGCTGGTTATCATGACATTCTTGTTGCTTGACCGTGCCAACCACTTGGCCGACTGCGCTGCGTATCGAGACAACATCGACGGTCTGGCGGCGGTGGGTGGCTACCTGGGAACCATTGAGAACGGCCAGACATTTGGGACGCTACCGGGTGATCAAGGTGTCGGAACGTTTGGCGGCAGTGAAGATCACACGGCGATCCTTTGTTCGGAGCCCGGCCGCATCGCCCAGTTCGCATACTGTCCGGTGCGTCGGGAACGCTGGCTCGACCTGGCTCCGGAGCACGTATTCGCAATCGGTGTCAGCGGCGTCAGCGCGGAAAAAACGGGCGCGGCGATGGCGCAGTACAACCGTGCAGCGCGGCGCGCGAGCGCCATTGCCGAGATGTGGCGCCAGCAGCTCGGTCGAAGCGAACCCCATTTGGCCGCAATACTGGCCACCGGCCAGGACGCCGCCCAACGGGTGCGGGAGTTGCTCGAATCCCACCGGCACGCGGAGTTCACGGCGTCTGAACTCGCCGACCGATTCGATCAGTTCATGGCCGAAAATGAGGAGATCATACCTTGCGTGCCGAATCGCCTGGTTGGGGCACACCTTGAGCTGTTCGGAAAATTAGCGCACCGTTCGCAGATGCTCGGCGCTCGCCAACTCGGCAATCAAGTCGCTCAAACCGAATGGTTGGCCGAAACGGCGGAGCGTTTGGGAGCGGCCGCCGCGTCGGCGTTCGGCGCCGGATTCGGGGGCAGCGTTTGGGCGTTGATTCACGCCAACCAGGCCGACTCGTTTCTGGCCGATTGGCGTGCTCGATACGCACAAGCGTACCCGCATGAAGCCGAACGAGCGACATTCTTTGCCACGCGTCCCGGCCCCGCAGCGATCGCGTGACGATGTAGCCAGCACTTCCGGAGCGGCCGCCGTCAATCGAATATTCCAGCTCCAAACTGGTCGCTATCCCGTGCTGGTTCGACGTTATCGGGGACCGTGTGACGGCGCGGCTGGTGCGGCGGACGCGGCTCGACCTCGCCCGGCTGAATCTGGGTTCGCTGGCCGGGCGCGGTGGCCGTTGGCGCAGGTTCCGGTGGAAGCGGGGCGGACTCCTCCGGCGCAATGTCCGCCTCCGGATCCTCATACCCTTCGTCATAACGTGACATGTATCCCGGTTGCTGAGATCGCTCGACCTCGGTCTGGAAGTCTCGGATCACACGCTGCTGGATCATCTCGCGACACACCGTGTTGATTGGATGCGCGATGTCCGCGTATAGCTTGGCTCGGCCATCCTGATCGCGTTCCAGCCGATCATCACCGAGACGACGACCACACTGATTGCAGTAACTACTGCGTAAGTGGTTTTTGGTGCCGCATTGTGGGCAGTGTGATGTCAACTTGCGGCTGGGCATCGCGACAAATGGACCGTTTGAACCCTCAATGATCTTCAAATCGCGTACCACGAAGCAATTGTCGAACGTGATCGAACAGAATGCTTGCAGCCGGTCGTCGGAGTCTTCCATCAGTTTGATGCGAACTTCGGTGATTTTCATGCGGTTCTCCTTACGATTCGCGCGCTCCCACGAAAACAGGCACTGTCGCCGCCAACGTTGATGCCACATGCACGGCGCCGATCGCTCGAGCCCGCAGACGTGCTGCCACGCGTCGTGCGTGGCGCGCATGCCGACAAACGCCGAAATAACTCGTGCCACTTCCACTCATTTGATGTCCCAGGCAATCCAACCGCTCAAATTCATCGTGTAACCGTTCAATCCAAGGTGTCAGCCGAGCTGCCGCGAATTGCAGACGGTTGAACATATGCCGCGCAACCTCGACTGGGGCACCCGCTCGGATGGCCGCAGCCAGTGGCGCCACCGCCCGTGCCGATTCGGCCGGCTCACAACACCGATACACGTCCGGCGTGGGGAGCCCCTTTGGTGGACGCACGATCGCGGAATGCGAACTGCCGCCTCGTCAGATCGCCTGTT
>CAZSOG010000186.1:0-7728 GCA_964607555.1 uncultured Pirellulaceae bacterium
CGTCGCGACCGCAGACGACCAGTTCTTCGCCCACACCGTCCGCTGTTTGCCAACGACCAAACACGATCCGTCCCCATGCCACATCGGTCAGGTGGCCACCACACGCGGGGCGGAACCAAGGCGACACGGCCGCCAATGCACCGCGCCCCCAAACGGCAACGGTTGCGATCGCCCCACGGCCCGATGGGGTCAACTCGGCACAGTGGCAGCGGCCGGATGTGTCGACGGCTGTGGCACCCGTTGAATCGCGCATTGTATCGTACTCGAATACGGTTGGGGGACAGGTTCTTGGTGGCGAAACGGATGGCCAGCTAATGCCACACGGCCGCCAAATGGAGCGCGTCTCCATTCATGTTTCCGCGCTGTGGGCGAACGCGACCCCACGCAGCACGAGGACGGGATCATACTGGGCGTCGGCGCCGAGTTGTTCGGCGATCGCGGCGCCACCGCCGCCGGTGCAGAACAGGTGGGGAGTGGCCGGCAACTGGCGGGTCATTTGGAAAACGAGTTCTTTCACGGCCCCGACCGTTCCCCAGGCCACGCCACTGCGAATCGCGGCGGTTGTCGATTTGCCAATCGGGGTCGGCAGCCGCGCCAGATCAACGTCATCAACGTGCGGCAGCGCGTCGGTACGCATGGCCAATGCCGCGGCGGCGACCGCCGGTCCCGGCAAAATGGCCCCGCCGCTAAATGCGCCTTCGGAATCCAATAAATCGACCGTGATTGCCGTTCCCACGTCGATCACGATCGCCGGTTGACGGTGGCAACGAAGTTGGTTCGCCGCGACTGCCGCAGCCAAGCGGTCCAAACCGACACGCTCCGGCAACTCGACCTGAACGTGCAGCGGGAAGTCGTGCACGGTCAACAGGCCGTAGTCATCATGTGGACGATGGGCACGTACCCAGGCGGCCAGCCGAGCCTCCATTGGGCGCTGCACGCTAATGACGCACCAGTGACAGGGCGCCGACGGGAGTTGGTTGGCAAGCATGCCCAGCGGTTCGGTGTGCGGCGCGCGCGCCACCTGCAATGGCCGCGTCAGCGCGACCGCCTCGGTCGCGGCAAACACGGCCACCTTGAGGGCGCTGTTGCCGACATCGACCGCGATCAAGTGGCACGTGGAATTACTGTTCATTCTTGGGGTTCGCCAGCCGGATTGTCCAGCATTCGAGCTACCACGGCTACCAACTGGTTCAGGCCCTGACCCGTGACCGCCGAGATACACAACACCTCACGCCCCGTATCGGCCGCCAGGTTGCGACGCAGGTCATCGCTTCCGGGTAGCTCGGCCTTGCTGACGACCAGGATTTCAGGACGTTGGCCGAGGAGTTCGTTATGTTGAACCAACTCATGCCGTATCGCATGGTAATTTCGCAGCGGGTCAGTCCCATCACCAGGCATCGGTTCAACCAAGTGGACCAGGATACCCGCCCGCTCGATGTGCCGTAAAAACTCATGCCCCAAGCCGACACCGGCGTGGGCGCCCTCGATCAGACCAGGAATGTCGGCAAGGACGAACGAGCGGTCGAAATCGATTTGCACGCGTCCCAGATTGGGAATCTTCGTCGTGAATGGATAATCGGCAATTTCCGGGCGGGCGCGCGAAAGACGGCTCAGGAGCGTGCTCTTGCCGGCATTGGGCTTGCCGACGAGGCCGACGTCGGCAATCACTTTCAACTCGAGAATCAAACGCCGCTGCTCACCCTCTTCTCCCGGCGTGCATTGGCGCGGCGCCCGATTGGTCGCCGATTTAAAGTGGGCATTGCCCAGGCCGCCCTTGCCGCCGCGCGCCGCGACCAGGCGATCGCCCGCCGCGACCAGATCCTTGATGATGAACTGCTGGTTGGCATCAAGGACGACCGTGCCGGGCGGCACGCGTATCAGCAAATCCTTGCCCCGGCGTCCATGGCGATCCGAGCCCATGCCATGCCGGCCACGCTCGGCTTTCCACGTCTTGCGATGCACGAGCGCCGAAAGATGATCGACTCCGTCTTGCGCTTCAATAATGACGCTCCCACCGGCGCCGCCATCACCGCCGTCCGGGCCGCCTTTGGGCACATAACGCTCGCGCCGGAAACTCATGCAACCGTCGCCGCCACGGCCCGCCGCCACCTCGATTGTAACGCGATCGACAAACATGCTGCTGCTACTCGCAATGCCTCGAGCCGGTAACGAAATGGCGCAAGCGGGACGCGTGCCTGCCGGCGCGACAGATTGGGAAATTCAGGGGAAGCCCACACATGCGAATTCGTGGACCGATGGGCCACACGTAACAAAAAAAACGCTCCCCGCTCGGGGGAACGTCTTATATCTTACCGACTTGAGACATAACCGCCACATGTGAATAGGATCAGTTGGCAATTATGTTGATCCGACGACCCTTGCGATCGAATTTCACTTGACCATCGGCCAAAGCAAACAAGGTGAAGTCCTTGCCCTGCCCAACATTCAGCCCGGCGTGAAACTTGTTACCGACCTGGCGCACCAGTATGTTCCCCGCCCGCACTCGCTCGCCACCAAATTTCTTCACGCCACGTCGTTGGGCGTTGGAGTCACGCCCGTTACGGCTGGACCCTTGTCCCTTCTTATGAGCCATCGCTGTTTCCTCACCACCAAACGAGTTGTTTACTTTAACTGGAAACCACTACTTTTAGCGATATACCCACAAATAATCAACCCGTTGCTTCAGGCCGAATTTCTTCAGAATCCGCGCTTGGCCCGCTGGATCCGCGTCGACGGGGACCCCAAAACGGATCTCTTCCTCGTGTTCGTGCACCGTATCGCCGGGGCGCCAAAAGTTTAAACGCAATGTCTTGGCCAGTAACTGACGGCCTGCGCCGGGCGGATCTCCGGGTTTGAATGAATTCGGTAGATTCACGGGCTTGTAGGCGTTGGTCAGCCCCTTGACGAGAACCGAAAAGAAGTCGATTCGAGGATCAATGTCCTCCCATGTCGCCACGCCCCACACGTCGTTCGGCACGTCGGCCGTACTTAGTGGAATCGGGGTCCGGCTGATTTCGACGCTATTCAGTAGCTGCTGGCCACGTAGTTCGCGCTTCGCAATCAGCTCCTTGGCCGCCGGTATGATGCGATCCTGATAGGATTTGCCGAAATCCAGGCTCTCCAGAATTAATTGCGGAAAAAAGAAGCGGTTTTCATGGGCCACGGCTTTCGCGTCATACATCGTGTGACCGAATTTGTCCTGGACCGGATCCGGCTGCAGATCGTTCCCCGAGTAACGAACTCGATACACCATGTACCAAATCCGCTTGCGCTGCATTTTGCCACTTGGTTGCGGCACGTCCACTTCAAGCATCCGCAAAGGTTTGAACGCAAATTCCAAGTTCCAGACGGTGCGGCGCAGCGTCACCAACTTCGCACGCTCGAAAATCGTATGCGATTTTGCCGTGTAATTCGGGTTCCATTCCAGTTGCGGCAGCCCCTTGACGATCTCCAGGAGCTCCATCGGCCCTGAATACGTCTCTTCATACTGAGGATCCGGTGGAATCACCGTGAGAACCCCCGGTGCAAACTGGGTGGATTGCCCCGCCGCATGGGAACCATGAAAAACAACCGTCAGTAAAAGGACGCCCAACCAGGCCGTTTGTCGCCAAACCATTCGTAGATCCTGACTCGCTCGTGGAAAAAGATTACACTGCCCGAAAAGGGCCGATTTCGAGAAGGGCCGGAACCTTAGTATAGTTACCCATCTTCCCTAGAATCAAGGGTTTGCCTGACTGCAGTGATCGCAAACCGACTCCGTCGCCCGCTCGGTTCGCATTTTCGCGCTAACCGGTTCGGTGCCGAATCGAAAAGCAGTCCTCTCGGGGGGCACTAGATTCTACCGTCCCCTCGCTCGTAACTAATTCAATTGCACATTTCAGGCGCCGGCATTCTCACGTATCGGGCGAGTTTGGCATGGGCGGACGAAGTTGCGTCCTTTTTGCGACCGGAGCCTATTCTCGGACCGGGCCCATGCGCGTCACTGCCCATCTTGATCGGGGACGCTGCCGGACGCGCCGCGGCGCCAATGGGTATCTCACACGATCGCCGCCACGTGATGCCGTCGGTCCCTGGGATGCCGTCGGTCCCTGGTACCAGGATACCATGAAACAGGGGTTATCGAGAGAAAAATCTGATAGACTATACGGCCGCCACTTTGAGATGTCCTGTGCGAGTTCGACCAGCGGGAGAACGGACTGCGTCAATTCACTATCCAGTCGGACGAACCTAACCGCCTATAGAATATTTCTTTCGGAGCTGGTGCCACCCAGGGCGGAGTAAGCCACTTCTTTAGCTGAGGTAGATATCATGCCAGGAACCAACCGGCGTACGTTTCTCGAATCATCCGGCGCGGCGGCCGGCGCGCTGCTATTGCCCGAATCGCTCGTCAGCGCGAAAGAAAACCGACTCCTGAAGGCAGGAGTCATTGGCGTGGGCTGGTACGGGATGGTCGACGCGCGCGCGGCATTGGCGGTGGGTGGAGTGGAAATTGATGCGGTGTGCGACGCGGACGACGCACACTTGCAAACGGCGGCAGACGATTTGAAGAAATTGCAAGGCAAGCGTCCTCGAACATTCAAGAAATACGTGGATCTGTTGGATCAGAAATCGCTCGACTTCGTCATAATCGCGACACCGCCGCATTGGCACGCGTTGCAGCTGATCGCCGCTTTGGAGCGCGGCAAGGATGTCTATTGTGAAAAGCCGATTGCGTACGACATTCGCGAGGGGCAGGCGATGGTGAACGCGGTCGGGCGTAGTGACCGGATTGTGCAGGTCGGGTTCCAGCGGCGGCAGAGCAAGGCGTTTCGCGAAGCCACGGACTTCATTAAATCGGGCGGTATTGGCAAGTTGGTCCAGGTTGATGCGCAAATTCACTATCGCGCGGGCCTCAAAGACCCAACGCCGCAGGATCCGCCCGCGACCTTGGACTGGGACCTCTGGTGTGGCCCGGGACCTTTGATTCCGTACAGTCCTCAAGTGGGTCACAAGAGCTGGCGGTTGGAAAGAACCAGTGGCCACGGACACCTGGTGGATTGGGGAATTCACCTGCTCGACTCAATTCGCGTATTCCTGGGACTGGACATGCCGAAGTCGGTCACGGCCTCCGGCGGGTTGTACCAGTACAAAGGCCGCATCACGACTCCGGACACCCTGTCGGTCCATTTTGAGTTTGACCAGGTCCCGGTCCATTGGCGGCATCGAATCTGGGGCGCCACGGAGTATACACCGGAAGTGAACAACGGCATTTTCTTTTTTGGCACCGAGGGCACCGTGTTCGCCGGCGATCGGAACTGGGTCGTCATTCGACCGGGCAAGAAAGGGGCGCGCGAGGAGCATTCGGCGCCCGCCGATCTTGGCAAGCTGCACATGGCGGACTTTCTGGATGCGGTGCGTCAGCGGCGTCAACCGTCTTGTCTGATGCCGAGCGCGTTTCAGTCGACCGGCACGGTTCAGCTGGCGATGATTTCGTACGAAGCGGGCACGACAGTCCAGTGGGACGAGAAGAACAGGGAGATCCTGGATAACCCGGCGGCCGCGCGTCTATTGCGGCGTCGCTACCGTCACCCGTACGTCCACCCGTACCAGGCGTGATCCATGCGGCAGGTGGCCGCGTCCACCTTGGCCGGCACGCCGCGTGGTTCGATGTCGTCCACCGAGCTGGTGCGTGCATTTGCAATTTTGAGGGACGTGGAAATGGCATCGATCCGCGGGGCGCGCGTGGTTGCCGTCAAAGCGGCAGCGATCAGCGGTGTTGTGTGGTTGATGTGGCATCGGCTTCCCCGCTTCTTCGAATGGGGATGCCGCTACCACGAGATACGGCCGTACATCGGGTTTTATACGGCTTGTTTATTGATCTCCGGAGTCACCGCATCGGTGACTGTTATCCTGATTACCCACGCGAACCGCTCGCGCGTCGCGGTCAATTCCCTAATCATTTTCGGATGCTTCTTGATCGGATGCGTGTTTGGCGATCCGTTGACGCGCGGCAGCTACGATCACCTGAGCGGCGTTGAAACATATCGAGGGCAACTTATTCTCGGTGTCGTCGGCACGTTGTGCGGATACGGCATCACGCTGGCATGGGAGTATCACCGCCGTGGATCGGCCAAAGCCCATTCATAACACGGGCTGTGTCCGCAACCCAAGAGGGGGTGGCAGGCTACGCCCGTGTTTGGACGCCAGCAGCCGTTCACCGCCTTTGGCCGTGAACGGCGGGTAAGTCGCTCTTGTGATTGAGATTGAGATTAAGATTGAGATTAAGACATGGGATTAACTGTGGACGGGAATACGACCGAAGCGGTTTGGGTTGTTCGGTGGGGTGCCGGTCGCGCCATACATTGCCAGCGCGCCGCATGAAATGCCCTTTGCATCGGCGTAATGCGGGAGGCCCGCAACCCACCAGGGAGTATACCCTCTTTCGGTCGCGTTCCCGCCCGGCGTTTGGAAACATGCGCGCACGGTGCGCCCATCCTGCAAAGAATATAACGAGGTTCCCCTCCAACCAACTGACACATGACTTGGCTTTCGTCCGGTCCGTCACCGCCGGGTTTATCCCGGTGGAACGGTGATTTTGCACTACACGCGTCCGTAACTCAATCACGTTCCCGCCTCTACCGGACTCGACTCGGTGAACCAGCTAACGGACGTCCCCACTACTTTGGCCGGCCGGCCGAGCTGCGGTTTCGGACGCGGCGGGTCGCCGGGTATCGCCGGTTGACTTGACGAATTGGAACGAACTGATCAGTGCCTGGTCGGCTGCGTTGAACCGCTTGGCGAGTCCCGATTCGAGTGTGAACACACATGAAGCGCGTCTCCCTTGCGCGTTGCTCAGGTGGTAGTAAATCCACTGGATTGGCAGCTCGGCCACAGTCCCGGTCACGACGACACGCAGTGCATGAATTCCATCTTCATTTTCCGATTCCGAGGCGCCGTTCACCTCGCCGAACGACTCACCGAGCACACGCCGAAGATCGGCTTGAAATTCGACCATGCCGAATTTCTGGCCTTGTCCAAGCGGCGGCAACGGCGAGATATTGCACTGGGCGACCAATTCGCCGGCGTCGACCAAACGGAGCACGACCACATCGTCTTGATTGATCATCGCGTGCCAACGTCGATCCGCGAGCATGTGGAATCCGGCCCCTGGAGCGTCGAGTTCCAGCAACCGCGTGGCGGGTGTTGCATCGAGTTTGAGGTCCGCGAGGACGGAATCTTGCAACATCGGGGCTGCCTGCAGGGGTGTGATGGCGACGCGGACGCGGACGTCGACGTCGAGTCCCGGTTGGGCATGACCGATCGAGCGGTTTTCGTGTAATGCCACGGCCAACCAGGTGATCTGGCGCCGCTCCAAATCATAGGCATACTTGGCTGCGATCTTCATGTCGCTTGCCACGCCGCCGACGGCGCCGCTCACCGCGCCGGTCATATAGACAATGGCCAGGTTCTTCTCCACACGCTTCAGCTCGCACTCGATCTGGTTGCCAGCCAACGTATCGAGGCCCAACAAAGGCGCGAGTGTAGGGCAGGTGAGTTTCCACTTATCCCCGGGTCGAACCTGCCGGCCGGGCAGCAAGTCATCCAGAATCGCGGTATTGCCCGGCACGTTGACCAAGTCCAACTCGTCACGCGTCAGCGGTCCAAGCGGCGAGAAAATCGTGACATCGGGGGTCTCGGACGCCGCCGCCACGAGCAATTGGCGGTCGGCACGCAGTGCGGATTTGATCG
>CAZSOG010000187.1:0-7682 GCA_964607555.1 uncultured Pirellulaceae bacterium
TCGTGCAGAATCATACGTTCCAGCGTGCCGGGATCCGTCAGTTGGTTGGAGGCAGAGCCTCGTTAGGTTCTCAGGCTGCCAGATGCGCGCACGGTGCGCGCATGTTTTCCCACGACCTTACACCGTGAACCTTACAGCCTCCAGTCTCCAGCCTTGCGGGCGCAGCCCGCGTTCGGGGTCAGGGCTTCGGGACGCGCCGCCCGCGCGACACGTCCCGAGATTTCTCGAGCCGACTTCAACGCTCGCGTTGGAGACCCTCGACCGCTTCGATCACGTGGTTAAGACGATCATTCAGCTCATCGATGTGGTGACTCAATTCATCGAAACGCACCTTGACCTGTTCGGCGAAGTCCGGCGGAACAGGACCCGGTTCGTGACCGCGACCATGCAGTTCACGGTCGATATCGGCCGCCTCTCCGGCGAGCCGATCTGCCAGATCGTTCATACCGATCGCGGCCAGGTTCTCGGCGGCGGCGTGCAGATGTTCCATGCGCCGTTCCATCTCTTCCCGTTCCGGGGGTTGAGGACCGCGCAAGGCACGTTCTATCTCGCCGGCTTCTTCCGCGAGCCGTTGGATGACATCCTGCATCCCCAGCGGTTCGAGAAGCTCCGCCGCGGCGTGAATGCGGTCCAAACGCTGCTTCATTTCGGCACGTTCCCGATCCTCGGGGCTGGGGCCACGCTGCGGGGGCTCGTGACGCGCCACTTCGCGATGCTCGCGGTCGCCACGCATTCGGTGAAGTTGCTGTTCGATTTTTTCGGCGCCCTCGTGGTTTCCCCGGGCGTGCAACTCATGGATTTCATGTTCCATACGTTCCATCTGTCGACGCTGCGCGACTTCCCGTGCCTCCGGACTCGGTTGACGCCGCGGCGGGTGGATGGCTGGACGTTGCGGCGGCGTATGCCGCGGACGACGCAGTTGTTGGACCAGCCTATCCGCCTCCTCGCCCTTGCCTTGTTCGCGGAGTTCGTGGATCTTCTTTTCAGCCATTTCGAGCCCCCGCTTGGCCACGTCCCGCTGACTTACCTGCGGGCTCGGGCGACGTTGCGGCTGCCGGCGGACCGCTTGTTGCTTCGGCTGGGGGCGAGTTTGCCGCGTGCGGCGCAGTTGCTGTAGCATTTTTTCGGCGAGTTCGTCCTTGCCTTGTTCGCGGAGTTCGTGGATCTTCTTTTCAGCCATTTCGAGCCGCCGCTTGGCCACGTCCCGTTGACTTATCCGCGGGCTTGGGCGACGTTGCGGCTGCCGGCGGGTCGCTTGTTGCTTCGGCTGGGGTTGTGTTTGCCGCGTGCGGCGCAGTTGCTGTAACATTTTTTCGGCGAGCTCGCCCTTGCCCTGTTCCCGCAGCTGGCGGATCTTCTGTTCCACGAGCTCCAGCCGATCCCTGGCGGCGTCGCGTGCACGCACGGCCATATCTCGAGTGGTTTCGGCGATTGCGTGCTCCAAATCAGCGACTTTCTCCTTAATGCCCTTCTTCTTGGCGCCGGCCAATTCATTCTTGAGCTGGGCCAGACGCTTCTCGATGGCCGCGCGCGCTCCACCTGTTTTTTCGCGTGCGGATCTCACGTGCGCGGACTTGGCTTGGGCAATTTCCTCACGCCACTGCCGGACCTTGGCCATGAGCTGCTCGGCTTGTTCCTGTTTACCCTGCTCGCGCAGTTGGTTCGCCTCGCGCGCCATCGCTTCCATTCGTTCCTGGGCGGCACGCACCTTCGCTTCACCATCATCCGCCGATGCCGATTGCGGCAGCCCGACAAATCCCACTACCAACAACGGAATCCAACACCACCTGAACATTGTAGTAGCTCCTTGAAAAAGCCCTGGATACAACCGCTGAACCTATCTACGATCATGGATGAGTTTGATGGTTGTGTCAACTGTGCAGGGGTGGATCGCCGTGGCGCAGGCACGGCAGCCGGTCCGCCGGCACGACCGGCTCTCGCCAGAATGGGGCCAGTAACTTAGAATGCAGTGCCAAACCTCCCACAACGTAGCCTCAGAAGAAGGGACCGAATCGTGCGAATTGGCGTATTTTGTAGTGGTGGTGACGCGCCCGGGATGAACGCCTGTGTCCGTGCCGTGGTCCGGGCGGCAGCCGAGCGGGGCCACGAGGTCATCGGGATCCGGCGCGGCTGGCAGGGGCTGCTGGACGAAGAATATTACGGCAAGGAGCACGGTCAGCTGATCATGGATCTCCGGTCGGTTTCCGGCTGGGCACGCTACGGCGGCACGTTTCTGCATAGCAGCCGAAGTGCGGAGTTTCGCACGATTGCGGGACTTGAAAAGGCGGCGACCATCCTGCGCCGGCAGGGCGTCGATGCGTTGATCCCCATCGGTGGCGATGGCACGTTTCACGGGGCCGTGGAGTTGGCCGACTATTGGGACGGCCAGATTGTCGGCTGTCCGGGCACGATCGACAATGACCTGATGGGGACCGACTTCACGATCGGGTTTGCCACCGCGGTGCAAACGGCGGTCGAAGCGGTTGATAAGATCCGGGACACGGCCGAGAGCCACGAACGGATGTTCTTGATCGAGGTCATGGGACGTCACAGTGGTTACATTGCCGCCTATACGGCCCTGGCCGCGTCCGCCGAAATCGCCTGCGTACCGGAAACGCCAACCGCTATCCCGGGCATCGTGGAACATCTAAATGTGCTGAAGCAACGTGGTAAGAAATCGGTTATGGCCATCGTTGCCGAAGGCGACGAAGAGGGCAATGCGGAGACCATTAATAAGCGGTTGATTGATGCGGGCTGTCCGTACGCGACGCGTGTCGTCGTGCTCGGTCACTTGCAACGCGGTGGTACGCCTGCGCCGATGGATCGGATCCTGGCGAGTCAGCTCGGGATCTGGGCCGTCCACGCGTTGGACGAAAAGCAGACCGGCGTCATGGTGGGCCGCGCCGCGGGCCAGCGCGTGACCACGCCCTTTCCACAGACCTATGCGCAGCACAAACCGATCCCCGATGACATGTTGCGGTTGCTCACGACCTTGGCGATGTAGTTGGGAATGGACCGTGTAGTATTCTTGCCTGCTCTTCGCAAGGCAGGAACGTCACGAATGCGTTGATTCCTGATGCGAGCGGGTCCATTTACGGCCGTTCCCGCGGCAAACTTTCGATGGTTTGCCACGCGTCAATTGCGGTCGTGTGGAGCGTGACGGGGACCGTGGTGATCTTCGCGCCGCGTTGGCGGTAGAACTCCACCAGAGGGGCGGTCCGGTCGGCGTAGATGGCGAGTTTCTTGCGGACGGCCGCGCGATCGTCATCCACACGTTCTCCGCGGTCGCCGCCACTATTGGATTGAACGCGCTGATAGACAACTTCCGGTTCGCAATCCAGCTGGACGATTTCTTGGACGTCGATCACGTGCTCGATCGCCATGGCCTGGCCGGCATGTCGCGGCAGGCCATTGAGCACGACCAAGGGGCGATCGCTGGTGTCATGATTCGCCAGATACGACCGTAACACGCGTTCGGCCAGCGGAAAGTCCTTGTCTTCCAGCAGCGCGCCGGTCCGTAGGATATGGCGAACAAAGAGAATGTCGTCCCGCGTGACGATCGCGTTGGGCGCGGCGCGGCGTGCCAATCGGCGCAGGTTCTCGCCAAAATCGAAGTGGATACAGCGGCGACCGCGCCGGCCTCGTTGTTCCAAAACTTCGCCCAACGGCGTTTTACCCGACCCGGTCGGTCCCAATAGAAGCAGCCCATCCAGCGTGTGTGTCATGATCGACTACAGGAGCGGGCGCCGCGGCATGGTGCGATGGAACGGCGGCGCTTCGGCGGGCGGTGGCTCTTCACCCGTTCGCTCGGCCCATGCGTCCCGTTCTTCCCGAGTCGCGTAGTATTTGAGCCAAATCTCGGGATCGTCGTCGCCATCCAGACAATGCCAGTGGAGGTAGTTACGTGGCAAGTCCACCTTTTTTTCAGGGGACGGCAAGATGTCGCGACATATCAAGCAGTACAACTTGCGATCCGATAAATGATCGGTGAAATCAAGCACGATCCGTTGTGCGTAGAGTTTCTCGATCGTTTCCCAGAGCACCTCGTGCAAGCGTTCGTCGTCCAGGGACTCCGGCGGGGGCAGCTGAAGTTCCGGCGTGAACCACTGGGCAATCGGCAACACGGGAGCCCGCTCCCAGGCCAACATCGACGCGAGAAACTCATTCTCGCGCGGGGTCGGCATGCGCTTCAAATCGACGAGACCAACCGACTCGTCGTAGAAGGGCTCCAGCTCGTCGCGCAGACGTGCGTTGAGAAGCAACTGGTCGACGTCATCCGGTGTGGGACGGGATGTGTCCGGCATCGTTAAAACGCCCGGTATAATACGAGGACAGACGATCTGCATCTCGGCGGTAATCGCCACAACTAAGAATCGATGGTACCACCAATCCGCCATCCTTCAAGAGTCAAGTTGGCCATTCGGGCCGCCAGGGACCAACTTCTTCGAAACCCCAGCGACACGATCGATACGATCGCCAAACTGCCGGTTTTCTTGCCGGTATAATTGTTCTTTCAACCAGTTTTCCTGGTCGGCTGATGGCCATGGCGTGGGAGGGGCCGGTGCCCCGGGTGCCCTGATGATGTGCTGTTTCGTTCCGGCCCCGCGCCCGGGGCGTGCTCGATCCGAGCGTCGCGGACGCGGGACGGCCTGCCCCGCCGCGGAATTTGGACCAAAAAATCCCGAATCTGGCCTATATCCAAGGCCAGGGTAACGAATACAATCAGTGCAATCCAAAGTCCGCCACGGATAAAGCGAGAGCAGATTTCAATCACCGTGAGAAGAACCGACATATGAGTAAGAAACGATCGCGCGTTTCCGCAACGCGACGCGGCCCAACAGACCGCGAGACCGAGAAGCAAGAAACCGCAGAGACTGGGAAGCATGGACAAGCTGCGCGGGAGACCGTGGAATCGATCGTCATGGCGATCGTGCTCGCCTTTCTGTTTCGGGCTTTCGTGGCTGAAGCGTTTGTGATCCCCACGGGGTCGATGGCTCCGACCCTGATGGGCCAACACAAGGATATCGTCTGCCCGATGTGTCATTTCGAGTATCGGGTGGGTGCGAGTATTGAGATTGACAATCAGGCGGTACCCGGTCCACGCGGCACGGTGCTGGTACCGCGGCAGGGCACGGTGGTGGCAACGACCTGTCCCTTGTGTCGGTACCGCATGAAATTGGACCTGACGCACGATGCCGATCACTCGACATTTGTTGGCGACCGCATTCTCGTCAGCAAGTTTCTTTACGATTTTTCCAGTCCGAAACGATGGGACGTGATCGTATTCAAGTTCCCCTTCAACGCGAAGGAGAATTACATCAAGCGGTTGGTTGGCCTGCCTGGCGAGACGCTGCGGATTTTCCACGGGGACATCTATGTGGAGAATGGCCGAACCGATGGATTTCACATGGCACGCAAACCGGATACCAAGTTGCTTGCCATGTTGCAGCTGGTCAGTGACACGCGTTACCTGCCGGACCGGTTACTTGAGATCGGATGGCCGTTGCGTTGGCAAGGGTGGTCCGCCGACGTGGCGGACGCGGCACATCGGTGGTCGACACCGGACCACGGGCACACCTACGCGACGGAGGGTGTCGCGGGCAAGGATCTTTGGTTACGCTATCATCACATTGTTCCGAGCCAGGATGATTGGAGCGAAGTCGAGGCGGGCCGCACGCCGCCCGATCTCGCGGATCGCCGTGGCCAGCTGATCACCGACTTCTATGCGTACAATGCGTTCACGTGGATTGAATCGTATCGGCTGGACGAATTGGCGAAGGATCCCGAGACTCCGTTGGAAGCGGACTATCCGGCCGCTCGGTTCGGTCGGGGCACGCTCAGTCCCGAGGGGACGCTGGGTTTGGATTGGGTGGGTGACTTGGCATTGGAGAGTGATGTTGAAGTCAAGGGCAAGCAGGGCGAGGTGCTATTGCAACTAGTCCGTGGCGGCGTGCACTATATTTGTCGAATCGATGTTGCCACGGGTAATGCTGCCCTGTCGATGGACGGCAACGGTGGCGAGTTCACGACGGATGATCAGCAGACATCGTCGGCCCGCCCCGCTGGCAAGACGCCCCTATCGGGGCCCGGAAACTACTCGATCCGGTTCACCAACGTCGATGCCGAGCTGCGTTTATGGATCAACGGCAAGCGGATCAAGTTTGACGAACCGACGACCTACGTACTGGCCGAATCGGTGCAGCCGAGTTGGTCGCCGAACGAACCGGGGGATTTGGCGCCGGTGGGAATCGGGACGCGCGGCGTGGCCCTGCGCGTGGAGCGATTGCGTGTGCTCCGCGACGTCTATTACGTGGCCACGCACGGCACGCCGGCACATGAGTACCGGCTGGCAATCGGCCCGCGTGAAATCGAGTCGATTCTACGGGATCCGACGCGCTGGGCCGCGACGCGACTGTTCGACGAGCGCGCGGAGTTGATCGAGCAACTGGATTCGGACCAGTTTTTCCCGATGGGAGACAACAGTCCGCAGAGTTCCGATGCACGATTGTGGCCGGAGCATTTTTTCACGCGTGACTTGTTGATTGGCAAAGCGCTGTTGATCTATTGGCCGCATCAGTGGCCGATCGTCGATCCAATTCGCGATAAACCGATCCCCTTGATTGGCATTCCGAACGTGAAACGGATGCGGTTGATTCATTAGTGTCGCCCATCTGGAGGCGACCCGGCACGGAGGGCATGCGTCGTGAATATTCTTGAAGCGCGGGGACTCGTGAAATCGTACGGGCGGCGACGTGTCGTCGATGGGGTTGATTTGCACGTTGGCGGCAGTGAGATCGTCGGACTGCTCGGGCCCAACGGGGCCGGCAAGACCACGTGTTTTCGCATGATCTGTGGCCTGATCGAAGCGGATGCCGGCAGCGTCTATCTCAGCGGACGCGATGTGACCAACTGGCCCATGTACCGCCGCGCGCGCGATGGCAGCATGGGCTACCTGGCCCAGGAATCGAGCGTCTTTCGTAAACTGACCGTGGAACAAAACCTGTTGGCCATGCTCGAACTGCTTGGTGTCGCCCGGCGGACGCGGCGCGCCCGCTGCAGTGAACTCCTGCGGCAATTCAACATCGAGCATATTCGCAAGTCCCGGGCGGTCAAGCTGTCGGGTGGCGAACGGCGACGCCTGGAAATCGCTCGGTGTTTGCTTTCCGATCCGCAAATTATTATGCTGGATGAGCCGTTTGCGGGTATCGATCCGGTCACGGTGCAGAGTATCCAGAAAACTATCCGGCAGCTGCACCGCGAACAGGGGATCTCCATATTGATCACGGACCACGCGGCGCGCGAGATCTTGCAGATCGTCACGCGTTGCTATGTGATCAGCGAAGGGAGTGTCCTGTGTGCCGGGACGCCGGACGAGATCAAGCAACACGACGAAGTGCGGCGCCGCTACCTGGGCGACATTGACGGGCCGGTTACCGGCCCGCCGACGCCCCATGTTGACTTGCATGGGACCGTCAGCCGCCGTCGTCGGCCCGCGTAAGCGATGGATCCGTGGCGGCCCAAGAGCCCTTCGTGCGGGGTCCAACAACCGTTTTCGACCGAAAGACAAAGGAGGACCGAGGCCGATGAGGGCAAGGAAATGACGGCCAAGAAAATGAGATTAGAGACCTTAGATTCTTAGGCTGCCACATGCGCGCACCGTGCGCGCATGTTTCGAAGCGAAC
>CAZSOG010000188.1:0-7673 GCA_964607555.1 uncultured Pirellulaceae bacterium
GCCGCCCGATATCCAGGTGGGCGGCAAAGGTAGGTCGGTTTTCCAAACCGACCGCGCGCAACCCCAATCGCATGCCCCTCTGCACTTCCCCCACGCCCCACTGCCCAACTCAAATCCGTAGCTTCTCCCCGTCCACGCCCCATGCGTAGTCCGACGCAAAAACTTGACTCAAGATCAACGAATTTCGGCCCATAAGGTCACTAATAGGGGGCAAGAACCAAAACAGGCGTCCACGTTTTAGGTGGACGCCTGTTGCGGTCGTCAGGAGAAAGGTGGTGCTGGTTCGATGGCGGTTACCACATCCACTCGCAGCCGGCGGTAAAACCATGGTAGAACACGTCGCCGTTGTCATCGATATTGGCGGTGCGAACTCCCTGGACAAAGGGCGGTTGGGGATTAAAGTTATCCGAAGCCAGAGCGACCGCATCGAGGTACAGGAACGTGTATCCCGCGCGGAATGTCCAGTTCTGATTAATCCGCCAGATGACCGTCAAATTAGCGTCACCGAGGAACGACGCCATGTCGTTGCGGACTTTTTCCGTATACGGTTCGGCAAATGAGTCCGCTTCGATTGTAGTCCGTTGCGTAGCACGGTTTCCGTACAGGCCAACTTTCGCTTCGCCACCGACACTCAGGCCGGGGATGATACAGAGCCAAAGGTCGCCACCCACTTGGGCACCGGTCATGCTGTTCGTCGTATTGACCAGGTAATTCATCATGCCCGGATTGTTTGGACCGAGCGTAAGATAACGGAAATCCTCATCCAGATAGGCGTAGCGGATACCGAACAGGGTCGATCCTTGCACACGTCGGTTCGGCGCCATCCAGCGCCGGCGGTAGTTCATTTCAACCGAGTCAATGCTGGACGAGTATTCAATGCGGTGCAACTGCGAGCGATCCGTATCATCAAAACCGTTGAACGGAGACACACCGAACTGGCTCATCACCGAGAACAAGTTGTTGTTGCCCGTGACTTCAGCGGAAGTGCGCCAATTGAACGCCCCCAAATAAGTCACTTCAAAGATGTTCCCCGCGCCAAGTTGGATATTGGCGGTCGTCCGCACACCGGAGCGAAAGTCAAAATTCAGGTCATCGGTGGAGAGCACAATGGGGCCATTCAAGCCGGACGACGTGAACGGTTGACTACGTCCAACGTCGTCACGAGTCATATAGACCCACTCCGCCTCGATATCAAACCAGCGTTGGGCACCACACCCGCCTTCACCATAGGGGAGCAACCAGCGCAGCAAGTTCAAGTCAAAATTATCGTGCCCACTGCAGTACTGACAACCTTGGCCGCCACAGTAAGGACACTCGGGATCTCCCATCGGCCCTGCTTGCATTGGACCACCCATTTCGGGGACGGCACCAGCCTGCGGCGTATAGTAAGCGGCAGGCTGCGGACCGTAGCCCATCGCGCCGGGACCAGGAACGCCCGGCGGCTGCGTATAACCGGCCGGCATTGGATAGCTGGCCTGGGGACCGTAGCCCATGGGCCCGGCGGGACCGTAAGCCATGGGCCCGGCGGGACCGTAAGCCATCGGGCCAGCGGGACCGTAAGCCATCGGGCCAGCTGCCGTCCCCGGAGGCGGTCCGGGCATGTATGCCGGACCGTCCACATACTGCGGAACGTTCGGATCCGGCATCCCAAACTGAGAACCCGGTATCCCGGGCCGCAGTGGTGGTGCCAAGTTGACCGGCATCCCCGCTTGGGGCCCGATCGGTGCTGGAAAGGACTGAGCCCGCGCGTCGTGCCCGGCCACCACCAAGGCAATGATAGTCAGCACGCAAAGCACCCACGACCGTTGGATTTTCATTGGTATTTCTCCGCGGCACGAATTGGACTTGTCAGGGCGCAGCCGCTGAGGACTGCACTGCCGCTTTCAACTGGCTGAACTCGTTCCATTGGGCAACGCAATGTCCGCGCTCCTGGCGCGGCGGCCCGTCCGATGTTCGGTATCCTTGTCATCACCTATCGGTTCGGCGCAATACGCAGAACCAACACTTTCGGTGCTCCCGGAATACTTTGCTTAATCGGCAAAATGAGTCCCGGAATTTCGGCGATTCCTGGGATTCTGCCCGAAAATCCATTTGCGTCACAAGACACACAGCCCTGGCAACATGGGCGAGCACCAGGGTCCCCACCCCGCCTTGGAAAGCGGCATGAAACGACCGCAAGACTTTTTCTCGCGAGCAGTTGGCCGGTGTTACCGGACAGATCGCCTTATCAGAAAAACTCCGCACCTTGCGATTCTCACGCTATATTGCCAGAATTAACAGTAATTATGTGGATGGAATTCGCAGTGTAAGATTAAATGAGGTTGCAAAAAGCCTGTCATCGCGAGGCGTGTACGAGCATTATCACCGGACCAGCACGGTCATAGCACGCGGCGCGCGTCTGTTCCGGTACGTTTCCGGCGGTGGCAGCTACCGCAGCGTGTATCCGGGGGACCGAAGTCGCACAGTACGTGGTTTTGCGGTTGAGGCATATGCTGACTCCCTCAGCCCGAAACACTTGAATCAAGAAACGACACGGCAGCCACACGCACCACTCACTTGGCCATCGGCGCGACAGGTCGCAATTCGGAGACGTAGGGTCATGCCTGAATCGAAGGCGGCGAGAACGACGACCGATCTATTGCGACTGCTCACCCGAAGCGGTATTCTCACGGCACAACAACTCGATCAAGTCGCACAACTGGCCGAACAAGCGCCCAGTGCCCGGAAACTGGCACGGCGGTTGATTGCCAAGAATCTGCTCACGCGCTGGCAAGCATCGCAACTCTTGGCCGGTTGGTACAAACTGCAGCTGGGCAAGTATCGACTCTGCGAACAAATCGAGCGCAGTGAAACTGGACGAGTGTTTCGCGCCGAGCACATACAGCTGGACCGCCAAGTCGCAATCAAGACACTCTCGCGCCGTTTCACGCGTGACGCGCAGATCGTCCAACAGTTCTTGGACGAGGCACGTGCGGTATCGCAACTGGACCACGGCAACATTCTGCACGTTTTTGACATTGATCAGGAAGAGGACCTGTATTTCCTGATCATGGAGTACATTGAAGGTGACGACTTACAGCGTCTCGTGATGGACCAGGGCCCCCTGGCCCACGACATGGTCATCGAGATCCTTCGCCAAGCCGCTTCGGGGCTCGCCTACCTGCACGAACTTGGAGTGATCCATCGCGACCTTTGTCCCGCGAACGTGATGCTGGACGAACACGGTCAGGTCAAGCTGATTGGTCTCGGGTTTGGCATGCTTGCCTCGGCTTGTCACCCACCGGCGGACCAGCATCCAGTGAAAACCAACCCATGGTTGGCACCCGAATTACTTGCCGACAACGGCTTGGCGGATCCACGGACCGATATTTATGGGCTTGGCTGCATCGCGCGATGGTTGCTGACCGGCCCGATACTCGACACGGATCACGCGGAACCCGACGCAGGGTCATCGCGTCCCATGTCCGTGCCGCGTGGAGAGATCCCGCTGCCGAGTGACCTGCCGGCTGACTTCGTCGCGGTTCTTGATAAAATGTGTGCCCGGAATCCGGACGACCGATTCCAAACGGCGGGCGAAGTCCTTAGCGCTTTGGCACCGCTGGCGGATGATCCAGAGAATGCGATCATATGCCCATCGCTTGACACAGGGACAGAACCGGTGACCACGCCCGCCATGTCGCGCCCGGGATTCCCCGGTCCCAACAGCGGCGTGTCAGAGGCCGACGCGCCACCGGAGATCGATACGACCACCGATCAACCAAGCACGGCGACGCGGCCAGCGAACAGTGGGCCGTTGCCAGGCGAGGAAACTTTTCAAACCGTGGCAGCGGCTGGTGAAGAGACGATCCTTCCATTCGCGCGACGCCATTGGCAAGCTATCGTCGTCGTTACGGTTCTCTCGATCGTACTCCTGGTGGGATCAGCGTTCGCCATATTCTGGCGACCGTCGCCGCCACCTCCGGGCAACGAACGCCCAGGCCGCGCACCGGAAAACAAACGTACGACACCGGTCATTCAGCCCAGCAGGACGGATGACCGACAAAAGCCGCCCACGGTCGGATCGAGCATGCCGACCGCCGGCGCGGTGGGCCCCAACAAACACGGTCCGCGAATGGCGGTGGGTCGAATTTCACCAAAGGGCGGCACACAAACCAAGAACAAGAAAAAGACACCAGGAACCGGCGTGCCGGCCAAACCAAGCCCCCGTCGCGCGGCGCCCCCGACCACCACCAAGCCGCCCGCCAGCCGCCCGCCGGAGCCCAAAGAGGACCCGTTCGGTGATCTCCCAACGGCAATTCAACTGCCTCTCCCAGGTGATACGGACAAGCATGTCCTGCAGATCGGTCCGGCCAATCTCAGCCCGGGCACGCCGTGTACTTTGAGTTTGCTGGGCACTTCGGAAGCGGACGCAAGCCAAGGCTATTTCCGCATCACGAAACGGGGGACGGGGGAACACCCCGACTGGACGGTGGTCCTGCAGGACGCGGATTCCGCAACCGCCGTGGCCATCGCCGAGATCCCCTGGGCCGCACACGAGTTCACGATCCGCTGGGCAGCAGCAGCCGAGCGGACCGCGCGCGCGGCCAACCTGATGAATTGCGTACTACGATTTCAAAGTGGTCGATTTCAGCACGACGTATGCTTACGCACGCCCGCGTACATCCCGCCGCTGCTCGTTAATCTGAAAAAGACAACCACGAAGTCCGAATCCAAGATCATCGCGCCACCCGACCTGGAGCGAATCCGTGTTGAAATCAGGTCGCTCGAGCCGCCACTGCCCCAAGACTTCGCGTTAGAACCCGACCACGCCGTGCCGATACCACGAAAAGTCGAAGAGATGATTCGGATCACGATGCAAGGCGACGCCAGTGCGTTGCAGCTCCGACTGGCTCCAAACGCACGTCTGGTACCCGGCGGCAACGGCGTCTTTGGCCTCAAATGCACCGCGTACCTGCAGCTCAACCCGGCCATGCCGGCACAGCTGATGACCCCGAAAGCCCTGATGAATGCAAAGCATTTCGTCGTGGGAAACCAGCTTCTGCGCAACGCCGATGCCCAGCGAATCCGCCAAGCAATCGCCCGACTCAAACGCCAGGATCCCAGCCGAAAAAAACAAATGAACGTGCTGAAACGAGCGGAAGCCGAGTTGGAGCGCGCGGCGCAGTTGACCGGTAGATTCGAGACGTTGCAGAAACTTCGCACCGACTTGGCCGATGGTGCCGCGATCCACTTTCGCGTATTTTTCATGGTCGATGACCGCGCCGTTGACTTATTGCGATCCGACGTGCCCCCGAACGGACAATGACCATCAGGGAGCGGCAAACCAGACGATGCACCGGTAGATCATCATGAACACGACCAACACAATCGCGGCGTTGGACGGTCGCGCGTTTCCGGTAAAAGGCATGGGATCATGAAGATCAGCACGATTCCCCACATCTATCGGAACGTGAAACGCTGGACGGAGATCCTGACCGTGCTGAGCCGATACGGCCTTGCCGACTGGCTAAGCCGGTTGAACATCGAGCGATTCAAGACCCAGTTGAAGGGCCGTGAAGGTGAGGCCCTGGCGCTGCAAACACCGGAAAAACGCATCCGCATGGCGCTGACGGACCTGGGGCCCACCTTTATCAAACTTGGCCAACTGCTCAGCATGCGCCCCGACGTGACGGGCGTCGCCTTGGCAGAGGAACTCAAGACACTGCGCGATGAAGTGCCGGCGGACCCACCCGACGCCGTCCATCGCATGATCGAGACCGAGCTGGGTCAATCGGCAAGCGATCTGTTTGCTGAATTCGATGACAAGCCGGTCGCCTCCGCATCGATCGGCCAGGTTCATCGAGCCCGATTGCGATCCGGTGAGAAAGTCGCGGTCAAGATTCAACATGCGGGCATCGAACACACGGTCCATGAAGACCTGGACGTGTTGGCCGGACTGGCCCTGCTGGCGGAACGAATCCCCGAGTTCGCGCAGTATCGGCCCAAACAGACCGTTGCTGAAATGGCGCGCATGCTGCGTCGCGAGCTGGACTTTGGTCGCGAGGAACGCAACTTGCAGCAGTTCGCGATCTACTTTGAACGTGAACCGACCGTCTACATTCCAGCCTCCTTCACCGAACTCTGCACCGCGCGCGTGCTGACAATGGAGTGGCTCGACGGCATGCCGCTTAAGAATAAAGAGGCGCTGCTCGCCGAAGGGTTTGATTTACACGAAGTGGCCCGCCGCGGAGCCAATCTGTACTTGCAGATGATCTTCTCGCACGGTTATTACCACGCCGACCCGCACCCCGGCAACATCTTTCTCTTGCCGGCAAACGTGATCGGTTTGGTCGACTTTGGCATGGTGGGGCGAATCGACGAACACTTGCGCGAAGCGATCAGTGATATGCTCATGGCAATTGTCCAGAACGACGTCGCGCTGCTGTCGCTGCTGATCAAGCAAGTTGGGTCGGTTCCGCCGGAACTGGATGAAGGCGTGTTGGTGTCGGACGTTGCCGATTTCGTTGGCAACTATTCGCTCCAATCACTCGACCAGTTCGATCTATCGGGCGCGTTGAACGACATGACCGAGATTATTCGGCGGCATCGCATCAAACTGCCTCCCCAGGTCGCCATGCTGATCAAGGTCCTGGTGACACTTGAAGGCACGTCGCAACTTCTCAATCCCCAGTTCAGTCTCATGGAAGTGATGCAGCCGTTTTACCGCCGCATGCTACGGCAACGTTTGTCGCCGATGCGCCATTGGCGAAAATTCCGTCGCTGGCGTCTCGAACTCGAACAACTCGTTGACGTTCTGCCACGGCGGGTCATTGACATACTTGAACAGGTGCAAACCGGTACGTTCGACGTGCACCTCAATCACCGGGGGCTTGGGCCATCGGTCAACCGTCTTGTACTCGGAATGCTGGCCAGCGCCCTGTTTCTGGGCTCGTCGCTCATGTTGAGCCGCGAAGTTCCACCCGTGTTGTTTCCCGAACCGACCGTGTTCGGACTGCACCGGCTATCCGTCTTCGGACTCACCGGCTGCTTCATCGCCGTCATGCTCGGCCTCCGGCTGCTGCGTGCGATCGGTAAATCGGGGCACCTGGACCGCCGTGAATAGCAATGGAAGACGCCGAGCTGAATCGCTCGCGGTGGTGAAGTTCGGATTCGGTTCGCGCGTTCGCGGGAGTGCACGTGTTCAGTAACGACTCGATACGGTGATTGAGCCTGTCCAGCTCCGTCAGCACTGCATCCTGGCGGGAATCGAGCTCGTCCAATAGGTGAACGTGAGGTGAGAAACCGGCAGACATGGTGGGCGCTCCGTGCGAACGTATTCGGCATGATCCAGGTGCACAATCGGCTATAACCTCGATACTCGATGAATAATCCACACGGAGATCGGGTTAGGCAGCCCGGCCCCGACCTGGTAAACCTTGTGGAATTTACCGATTTTGCCAGACGCCACGTCGGCGTTCGAAAAAACCTCGATTCTGCCGCGTATCGTGAGCAAATTGCCCGGCTGGACAAGCGGTCCGCCGATAGAGTAGACTATGGCACCAGCCTGGGCGCGCGGTAAAATGCTGCGGTCGTCGCGAGTTAGATTCTGAGGCTGCCACAGGCGCGCACCGTGCGTGCCTGTTTCCAAGCGAACAACGGGAGCGCTGCGGAACAAGGGCGTACTCCCTTGTGGG
>CAZSOG010000189.1:0-7650 GCA_964607555.1 uncultured Pirellulaceae bacterium
TCCCTTACCGCCATCAATCCACGCACGAACCTGGGCCGTTGCTTTCAGTGCGAAATCAACTTCAATTCCATTGATCTGGTGATGTTGATCGAGGACGTCGACTTCGTCACGGCGGTAAAAACACTCGAACCGCATTTACCTCCCACCACATCTCCATAACTATCAAAACGGTTGGGCAAGGACGTCTGGCGCACGGATGGTCAGCACATGGATGGCCGGCACGAGGACATGTCCGGCGGAAGGATATCGGGGACAAGGATGTCCCTCTTCTCCGCGCTGGCCCACACTGACCCCCGGTGGACTCCCTCCGCGATGAAGACTCCAACTTCCGTCTCAAATATTCTGAGAATCCCCGTCTCAGGTAATTTGCGACTCAGCAATTTGCAGAGTCGGTGGCAGACAGTCATGACGCAATTGGCCAACTGGAAGAGCAATCCTGAGCAATTGGAAGATGAAGGCCTCCTTGCCCCAACCACTGTGCTAGTGGCAGTCGTGGAAGATGTCGCTGAGGTCCTTTGCAGCCATGCCGTCGATCCGCCCGACACGCTCTTGACAAACGGAGATGGGGGAATCGTGTTGCGGTGGCGGCTGTCGGGCCGAACTTGGTCGATTGAGATGGACGTCGATGGATCGATTGAATCCTCGTTACTTGCCGGTAGCCAGCTTTTGTGGCGGCATAGTATTCACCAAGATGCGGCCAAAGCATCATGACGGAGTTGCTTGGTGGCGAACCAGTACTGGACGATGAACTCTTGTACCGCCGGATTCCGGCCTCTACGAAATGGTACGATCCCGATCGGACTCCACTTCTAGAACCGGAAGCGTTCCGACCCAATCGCAATGACCCAATCGCAATGACGACACAGGTATTTCAGTGTCGCGCGCGAAGTACAAGACGGTCCACCAGGCAGCCATGGGGGGAGCAGGAAAGGAGTACTACGTTGCCGTTGTGCGGGCACGCGACATTCGTGCTGCTGGAATGGAAGTGGCGTCGCGACCTCTTTCAGACGACCCGAGTCATGCCGAAATCACAAGTCTGACATATGACAATCGAAAATCGAAGCACGCCATCGAATGGCGAGTTTTGCTCGCGGAACAACTTTGTCTACAAGTTGAAGGACCGTTGACGACACCAGACTCCTCGTAACAAACGTCGCCACCCTCGCTGCGCTGCGTGGTACGGGATTTCAACCAGCGGTACGCAACTGCAACCAGCTTGGTCCTGGGGAGAGGACGGAAGGGACACGGGGAGCCATTTCCTCCCCGTCACTTGTATTCGCCAATCAGAAACGGACCGCAACCTTTCAGGGCTTTCGGCATCTGGGCGTTCAGTTATCCAGTCCAAATCGCAGACACCCAAGAATTGCCAGTGCAACGCGCATGCTTCAACTGGCATTTGGCGCGAATCCGGTTCACCATGTACCCCGTTGGACCCGTATCGGAACCCCAGATTCTTGGGTGTCTGAGATTCTGTCTGAGATTCGTACGGAACTTCATGCACATCGCGCGGGTATGCCATTTGCTCAAGCAGCGTTGCGAACATTCGGAACCAACACGGCATCCAGCCGGCACCCATGCGAAAGCAATACTTGCGCACCGCCAATTCCAGTCGGAACTTTGTTGAAAAAAAAGAACACCCGACATTTGACTTCCAATTCGTCGGGTGTTTGACAATCTTTGACGGCCTACTCAACTTCCTGTGTCGCCCCTCCGGGGCTGCGCGTCGTTGCGGGACGCGAACCGGTGCCGCACGGCACCGGCTATGGTTGTGTCGGCCCTCCGGGCCTAGTCGCTGGTCGAGGCAACGATGCCGTTTCCGAGGGCTGGGGACGTCCGACGAAGTCATCACGTTTTGGGATCGCACCCCCTCGGCTTCCGCATTTCGCCTTGAACGCGGATAATCACTCGCGGAAAGGAGTTGATTTGTGCGATGAAATTTTCCGAAATGTTGCACCAGATGTGCCATGGAGTGCTTACCGGCGTGGATGTCAAGGCGTTGTGTAAAGCCCGGGGATTTCCGCCGGAAGCTGCCACGTCGCGTGGCGTTCTGGAAGCACTGTTTCTTTCCCCGCGGGGATTGAGCGACGTGTTTGACGGGTTGGATGCGAATGAAATCACCGTGATGCACATGCTCAAGAGCGCTGGGGGGCCAGTCGACGTTGCGTTTTTCTCACGCGTCTATGGTGACGGGCATCCCTACGGCACCCCCACGCAACGCTTCAAGAGTTGCTTTGAGAAAGTCAAACAACGGCTGGTCCGTGGCGGCGTGATCGTGCTGGCTGAAACGTACCAGAGATCGTCGGAAAAGTGCTCGAAAATGGAACGTTGGCGGTTCGCGTTGCCAACGGAGTTTCATGGCCACTTGCCGGCGCTGATCAAGTCGGCGCGACAACTCGAAGGAAACGGCAAATGGCGGGCAGATGTCGTGCGTGACAAGCTGATTGCGGACCTGAGCTCCCGCAAAAACACCCCGGATGACGTAGTATTCCAAATCAAAGAAGACGAGTTGCGGCTTAACGGCAAGCTCTTTGGGACCGCGGAACTGGCTGTCTGGCAGCAATCGTGCTGGCGGCAGGCGATTTCTGTCAAGAACAAGTCCGGCCGCCAAGATCGTTATTCAGTGGAACCTCACGAAGCCACTCTCTGCATTCTGTCCGAATTGCCCGCCGGCCATTGGGCGGCCGCGGAACAGCTCACCGAGCCGTTGCGGGTTTTTTGTGGACGTGAGATCGACGCCGACGCGGTTTCCGAGGCGGGGTGGCAATGGGGACTGTTGGCAAAACGACCGGCTGACGGCAAAAACTGGTACAGGCTTGCACCCGAACAGCCCCACGTCGCACCACATCAGTATCCCGCGGCATGCGTGCAGGACAACTGCGTCAAGGCCGACTTGGCAACGATTCCATTCGATGTATTGGAACAAATCGTGGCGATATCCGACCAGCGCGTGGGACACAAAAACGGCACGCTGCTGCTGACGCCGAACTTCGTCAAGCTCGGCCGGGCCGACGACGGGCGCTTGGCATCCGCGGCGATTCAGTGGTTGCTGGAACAGACACCGGTATTCGCCGATGTGTATGTGAAGCTCGGCGAGCGGCGTGGCAAGACGATCCTGCACGAAGGTGTTTGCATTGCCAAGATAAGCGACTTGTCGCTGAAAGTTTCGATCAAAAAAACGCTGGGCAATAACTTCGTCTCGCTAAAAAATGATTTTGTGGCTTTCCCACGCGGCTCATTGGACGACGTCCGGCGGGTTGTCAAGAAATCCGGTCATGTGGTCAAGGAGGTCGGCGCGAAATGAATTTAGACCACTTCAAGAAGCCGTCCAAACTGGATATCAATGCGGCCCGCCCGGACGTTTGCCGGGATTTGCACCTGTTCGTGGCTTACGTCCGCGACCGCGACGTGAAACGTGGCCACCGGAACAACTCGTTGAGTAAAACCGACATGATGCGTATGGCAAAACTGTTCTCCGACCCGATCGCGGAATCCGAAGTCCAGAAGGACGGTTACTCGACCTGGATCGCCTTCATCGATCGGCTTGCGTATCGGCTGGGCCTGGTCCATTACAACACGCAAGGTGAGTATGCGGGGTACAGCAGCAGCTCGCCTTGTTTCCCGGACAATTACATTGAGTTCGATGAGAAGGCATACGAAAAGCTGATTTCGACGCCAATCGCCCGCCAGGAAAAACAACGGCTCGAATTGCTGATCGAAGGCGACCAGGGCAATGCAAGCGAGTTCTTTCACGCGCAACTTCTCGGCCGGCTGGAGGGCTTCAGCCAGCGGGGATCCGCGCTAGGAGTCGTGCCGAAGCTGGACTTTACCGCCGTCCGGCGTTCCTTGCTGAACTTGCTTGCCCGGTGTCCGGCAGGCGAGTGGCTGAGCGTCGCTTCACTGGTCGAATACCTCAAGAAGAACGACCGTTATTTCCTGATCCCCAAGAAACCGCAATTCAGGCACGAGCGGGATCGAACCATGGGCCGTTACGGTAACTTCCGTGAGAGCAAGGACGCCTGGGGCAACGAAATCGAGATCAACGAGAAAGACCCGGATGCGTTTGAGCGTGTCGAGGGGAGGTACATCGAGCGTTTTCTGGAAGGCATTCCATACCTGCTCGGCTATGTCGACGTTGCGTACGCCAAACTCCGGCCCAAGAGCGTTTATCCGACACGAGGTTACTTGCAGGCGTTTCGCGTGAGCGACCGGTTGTCGCGCGCGCTCGAGGGCAAGATCGCGGAGCCGACGTTACGCGTGACGCCGAGTTTCGAATTGTACGTACAGTCCGAGTTCTACCCCGCTCGTTTGCTAGGCGCGCTGCTGCCGATCTGTGATGTTGTGTCGGAACACGCGGCCACCGTTCTTCGTCTCGACCGGCGGAAGGTGGCCGCGGCTTGTGCCGCTGATTCCAAGTTGGACGTCACGCGTTTGTTGGAGTCGTTCTCGACGGAAACGTTGCCGGCGAACGTGCGACGTGAACTCTTGGATTGGTCCGCCCAGAGTGAAAAGTTCATCCTGTATTCGGGCTGCTCGCTGCTCGAGACCAACGGTCAAGTTGCCGGCATCGAACGGTTCCGCGTGGAAAACATTGCCGTGGGAATCGACTTGGTCCGGTCGCCATCCCAGTTGTATGAGCAATTGGAAGAGCAGCAACTTGTGCCGTTGCGGATCAAACACGGCGAGAAATCGTTTACCCCCTTGCCGCCCAAGACCCGCAGTGTCTTTCCTCGACAGGGGGCCGCGAAAAAGAATAGCCGCGTGCCCAAGACCAAGGTCACGTTGACGCGCGTGACGCGGGTGCAACTGCTTTGCAAGAACCGTGAGTTCCTGGACCGGTTGCAACGCCTGCTGGCCGCTGCAAGTTGTCCGGTCGAGGCGGATCGGAAGCAGCTTCTGCTGGCATATTCGCGTCAATACGAGAAGGAAGTGAGTCGGGCAATTCACTCGCTCCGGAACGACTTTGAGGTAAAAATCAAAGACCAATGAGTGGCTACCAGCCCGAAAACCCGCTCATCGTTCAGGGCGACCATACGGTTTTGGTCGAGGTGGACAGTCCGCGCTATGTCGAGGCGCGCGACCATCTGGCCAGGTTTGCCGAGCTAATCAAGTCACCCGAACACATCCACACGTATCGTATCACGCCGCTATCGATCTGGAACGCGGCGGCGGCGGGCGTCGATCCCGATGCGATCATCGAGGCGCTGCGCGGTTTCTCTAAATATGAAGTGCCGCAACACGTCGTGGTCGAGATCGGCAATTACGCCTCGCGCTACGGCCGGCTCCAGTTAACGCGTGGTCCGAACTACCTCCTGCTGACCGCGAGCGATCGACCACTGGCCGAAGAGATCAGCCGGCAGAAACACGTTGCACCGCTTCTGGACGAGCGGCTATCGGACGTCGAATTCCGCGTGGCGCCCGCAGCTCGAGGCAAGCTCAAACAGGCACTCGTCAAGGTCGGTTTTCCGGTCGAGGACCTGGCAGGTTACCGACCAGGTGAACTGCTGACAATCGAGCTCCGCGCACAGTCACTGGCCGGTGATCCGTTCCGGCTCCGCAAGTACCAGCAGGAGGCTGCCGAGGTTTTCCATGCGGCGGGGACCGCGCGGGGTGGTTCCGGAGTCATCGTGTTGCCTTGCGGTGCCGGCAAGACGATCGTGGGCTTGGCGTGCATGGCGAAGCTGCAATCATCGACACTGATTCTGACCACCAACGTGACCGCGACACGGCAATGGATCGGTGAAGTTCTGGATAAGACAACGTTGGCCGAGGACCAGGTTGGCGAGTACAACGGTTCACACAAGGACGTCCGGCCGGTGACCGTCGCTACTTACAACATCATGACGTGGCGGGCAAGAAAAGATGCTCCGTTCAAACATCTGGAATTGTTCGATCGGCGTGATTGGGGGTTGGTCATCTACGATGAAGTGCATCTGTTGCCGGCCCCGGTATTCCAGGTCACGGCGGGCCTGCAGGCACGGCGGCGACTGGGGCTGACCGCCACGCTGGTACGCGAAGACGGCCGTGAAGACGACGTGTTTGCGTTGATCGGCCCGAAAAAGGTCGACGTGCCATGGAAAGTGCTCGAAAATCAAGGTTGGATCGCCAGCGCTTCCTGTACGGAGGTGCGTCTGCCGTTACCGGAAAAACTCCGCATGACCTATGCAGTGGCTGACCGCCGCAAGAAATTCCGGGTGGCATCGGAGAACCCCGCCAAGCTGGAATTCGTCCGGCGGATATTGAACCAGCATCCCGGCGAACCGACGTTGATTATCGGCATGTATGTTGATCAGATCAAGGCGATGGCCGGCAAGTTGGACGTGCCGGTCATCACCGGTTCAACGGCGCAGATTACACGCGACCGGTTGTACGAGCAGTTCAAGGCCGGTCGGCTTCAGGTGCTGGCAGTGTCAAAGGTGGCCAATTTCGCCGTGGATCTACCCGACGCGACCGTAGCGATTCAGATTTCAGGCACGTTTGGTTCGCGCCAGGAAGAAGCGCAGCGGTTGGGTCGCATCCTGCGCCCCAAGGCGGGCCTGAACCAGGCCCATTTCTATACCCTTGTCAGCCGTGACACGGTCGAACAAGAATTCGCCCTCAAACGCCAGTTGTTTCTCTGCGAACAAGGTTATGCGTACGACATCCTCGATGGCGATGAAGTGGCCATGTCATCCCAATTGATGTCGGGAAGGGGCGGGGACACATAGCCGTCGCCTTACGGATCGGCGAGTGGGCAACTTGGGTGCGAAGACGTCTGATTCTCATCGGCCCCGCATCAGCGAGACTCTGCCATAATTGACGCGTACAAGATACGTGTCATGCTCTTGGAGACGATGATGAGTGCCAAAATATCAGGAAGAGTCATTCGGCTGGGCGTGGCGTTGATCGTCGTTCTGGTCACTGGGCCGGCAAGCGTCGCGGAAGCAGGTGGGGCTTTTCGCGCGGCGTGCGTGAAGGTCGATATCACGCCCAGCGCGCCTCAGTGGCTACAAGGCTACGGCCCAAGAAAATCGACTGGCGTCCACGACAGGATCTACCATCGCATTCTCGCCATGGACGACGGTACGACGCAGTTCTTTCTTGTCTCGACCGATGTCTGTACCATATTGCCTTCTTTCTATGACGAATTCAGTCAGGAGCTGGAGCGTGATACGGGCATCAAGCCGGAGCACATCTGGTGGGCGACCACGCACACGCACTCGGCACCCCATGTCGGGCCGCAGGACCTTGGCCGACTCTTCGGGGGGACCCTCGGTGATCGTCTTTCCATAAAACACGATGTAGCCTATTGGGATCGGGTAAAGAGGGATTTGATCCGAGGGCCACGGATATGGCTTCCCTTTCGATCACTCGCATCTGGCATTCGCCAAGAGAACCCGCCGGCTCCATACCGCAGTGGAAAAGCTCCAGACCATCCAACTGCGAGGCGAGAGGAAGGACAACAAACCGTACTTCAAGGTGTACCTGGACTTGCAGAAGATCATCAAGGACAGGACGCTTTGGCAGACGGTTTCAGTAATCGAAGACAAGATCACCGTCTTTGCATGATCGAAAAGGCGGCCGCGTGACGGAAATCCAACCGGATTTTGCGGCAATAGCGCACTGCCGACCGCCGGCAGGTGATAAGTACTTATCTCGGCATGACTTAAGAAA
>CAZSOG010000190.1:0-7622 GCA_964607555.1 uncultured Pirellulaceae bacterium
AAAGGAACAAAAACCGGATAACGTTGAATTCGGGTCAATACCAATGTTTTAACAGCCCAGGCGTACCCTGGGCCCTGGCGTGCGACGCCTTCGGCGTACGGAACGTGCGTTTCGCCGGGCGTGTCTCTCACCTCCTCTCTCACCAGCGGGCTTCGATTTCCAGCCACTGATTGGCATCGACGGTGATGTGCACGGCACCGTCTTGCACCTGCAGTTCGCCGAGCGACTGGCCGGCGAAATCGATCTGATTGGCGACACGAACCGGGCGGAAACAACTGAGTTTCAGCTGCGCGGGGCGGCCCATCGATTCGAGCAGACGCGTGCGAAAGCCGACGACCTGGGTATCGTCGCGCAGGGGTTCCCAATACGTCGCGACAACATTTCGGCAATCGAGATGGAACAGCCAACTTGCATGGGGACCGCTTGGTTCGGGGGCCATTTGGTTAACGGTTGGCAGCGGACAGAGCCGGGCAAGCGATTCCTGCAGCGGGTACTTGACGTCCAGGCCGATCCCGAGTTCAAACCGTCGCGTGCGCTCACCGCACGTAATCAAAAGGGTATCGAGCATGCGCGGTCCGCAGCGACGGTGATAGGGGAGGCCGCCGGTAAAGACCGTCGTGTGATGCTTGCCGTCATCCAGATCGACGTAGAGCGGTGCTTCAATTCGTTTGGCTTCACCGCGTTGACGCTGTTGGTTGATGCCGCGCCACAGGATCGTGGTCTCGCTAGGCCACGCAAAACGGCATGCGTAGTACGAATCCCAGGGGTCGTCACCCGGCTGGAGATGCGGTTGCACCTCGATTGCCAGATGCAGGACGCGGGTACCGCGCCAGATCTGGAACTGTTGGCGGAAATCGGCGACCGTATCGCCATTGCGCATCACCAACCGGCCTTCGGCCGTGATTTCCGCCATTGCCGTCGTATTCGCAGTAACGGCCACTTTATCCGCGGCCATGATCGAATAGCCCGAGTGCGGTCCGGCCCCGCGCCCGCCGCGTCCCATGCGCAGGGCGACTTGCTGGGATAGCCGATTGCCGCGTGTTTCGTACGTGTAGATGGCACGCAGCGCGCCGGTCGTCGGATCAACATGGGCTTCGAAGAACTCGTTGAGCAAGCGGTTGGGTTCGGCCAACACTTGATCGGTCCCTTTTGCGGATGCGGAGGGCGGCGCCCCATGAACCCATACGAATCCCATGGGCGGCACGTCGGCGACACCGATCTGTCGGTCGTCCACCTTGGCGGCCGCGTAGATCGGCTTTTCGATCGCCGGCAGGGACGGCAACGACGACCAGTCGACGGGCGTGCGCCGCACGGTACTGTACGGGTTCAGAATCAGCGTCCCCGACACGTGGGGACCTGACCCACGCGGCACCTGGCGTGCGATCTGTTCGGTGGCCGACCGCCAAACCGCGTCGAGCGCCGTATCCAGGCCGTCTTCTTGCATGGAATCGATCGCCTGATCGATGCGCGTCTCCAGCTGGTCGAGCGTGTCCAACTCCGCCGCCCAGTGCGTGGCCACGAGACTGGCGGTTGTGAGGAGCGCGCGGGCCGCATCGAGCCGTGTGCGGCGCTGCCAGTAGCGGACGAACCGTGAAATGGCGTCCGGCTGATCGGCACGGACGGTCTTGGTTAAATAGGGAGAATAGTATTGATCCGCTTGGAAACGTTCCAACTGAGTAGGATAATCCGAATCGCGAAAATACTCGTCGGCCGTGACGAACTTACCGAGAATCCCACCGTATCGGGCGGCCCGTCGCAAGTCGTGATACCACGGACTTTCATGGCCCGGCCAGTGCGTGAGGCAGAGCGTCGCGACATGGTCCATATCCATCGACTCGCCCAGCTTACTGGCCAAGCCCAGGAACGTGTCGCCGCGTGTTGCGTCCAGCGGAATTCGAGCCACCGTATCGATGGTTGTCAGGTCCACGCCCTCCCACCGCAGCTTGGCCTGACTCCCCTCGGGAAAACGGCCACCATCGGCGGTTGCGTGAAATACGCCCGTGTAGCCAAGGCGGGTAAGCAGTTGCGGGAGCATGGGAGTCATACCGAAGCGTCGGCGACCGAACACGTGCGCGGACGTCTGCAGCAAGCGTTTGAATTGGCGATGGCCGGCACTCAGATTCCGTAATAAACTCTCGCAACTAAGCAACGGGGACGGTCCTTCGGTCTGCGCGCCGCCGATCAGCCCAATGCGGCCTTTGGCCAGCCCGTCGCGCAACTGCTTGAGCGTTTCAGGGGACGCATGTTCCATTTGATCGAGCAGTTGTCCGGTGAGAAACAGATTAATCGGTACCTCGTCGGATAACAGTTGTTCCAGCGGCTGATCGAGTGTGGATGGGGCGACCAGCAGAAGGTCCAGCAAGAACGCGTCGACGGCGTAATAATGGTCTCGTTCCTGGGCCAGGAGATCGAAGCAGGCGACCAGTTTTTCCCGCGCTTGTTCGGTATTCCCTTGACTCCACGCCGCCGCGCCATCGACGGCCAGCTGATGAAACTCGATCTCATCGAGATTCGTGGCATAGCGCATTTGGCGCGTTAACAACTCCACCTGGAGGTAGCAGTAGCCCAGCGCCATAAAGTCCGCCACTAATGCGGCGTCTCCATCGGGAGTCGGGACATGTGCCGCGTCGATTGCCTGTGCGAGGATCTCGGTACGGGACAGATTACCAAGAAGAATATTGGCGCCGGCCGCGCGCGCCAGCTGGAGATCGCCATCGGACAGGTCGCCGCGGCTGACGCCGGGGACCAGGATGAGGCTATCGGCCAGGTTTTCGGGGGGATAAGCCGCGTGGTGCCAGTTCGGCGCGGAGCCGGTCGCGGCCAGCAGGGCTGGGTGCCACAGGGCCGTCCACGCGGCCAACAGACCGTCGGCATCTTCGCCGTCACAGTGCATCGGGAAGTCCTCGAGACTGTGGCACGGCAGCAAAATCATGGTTTCCCGATACGTCATGGCAGCCAATCCGAGTAGCTAGGGGGCATTGCTGGAAGGCACAAACGGCATTTCGCGCATACGATCAGACTCAACATTATCGATCCGATGCCAGCCTGTCGACCAAGGGGGAGCAAGATCGGTCGGCGTCGACCGGTTGTGGGGCCCCGCGTTTGGCTGGCTTCGTCCCGACGCGGTGGGGCTGGCGCGGATATGCCGACGCGGCCATGCGGACGCCGGGTTCGTCCGGCCCGCGAGCGCGTGGCAACGGGGAATTCTCGCTCGTTTTTAGGGATTCGTTTGACAACTTGCACACCACCTTTGTACAGTAGAAGGAAGGAGTAGGTATCTGGTGGCTCCTGATTCTCGTCCTTATCCTATGCGATTTCAGCCAAGACAATCCTTGATCTCATGGCATTTCTCTTGCGCTATGGCACGCGGAGCCGTCGGCCCGCCGGTCCGGGATTTGGATTATAGTGTTGGTATCGCTCGGTTTGGATCACGTGATTTAGGGACAGCCGTTCTCGGGTTTGAGGGGACAATTCATGGCGAAAAATGCAGGTATCTGGGGAATTGATATCGGCCAGTGCGCTTTCAAGGCGCTGCGCTGCACGATGGACGAAGGCCGGATCGTGGCCGACGCGTTCGATTACATCGAGTATCCCAAGATCTTGAGTCAACCGGAAGCCGATCCTGACACACAGATCCGAGACGCGTTGGACCAGTTCTTATCACGCAATGACCTGAAGGGCTACCAAATCGCCCTGTCGGTGCCGGGGCAAAGTGGATTGGCGAAGTTCTTCAAGCCGCCGCCGGTCGAGGCGAAAAAGATCCCGGAGATCGTCAAGTTCGAAGCCCGCCAGCAGATCCCATTCCCATTGGAGGATGTGGTCTGGGACTTTCAGCAGATGGGCGGAGAAGAGGTGGATGGCTTCGCATTGGAGACCGAAGTCGGCCTGTTCGCCATGAAGCGTGATCAGGTCTATCGCGCGATGAAGCCGTTTGACGCGGTCGGCGTGGAGCTCGATATCGTCCAGCTCGCGCCACTGTGCATATATAACTTCGTGACGCACGACATTCTCGGCGACCAAGTGGATCCGGACGCGTACGATCCCGAGAATCCCCCGCCGTCCGCGGTCATTCTGTCGATGGGTACGGACACGACCGACATGGTGATCACCAACGGATTCCGTGTCTGGCAGCGGAGCATACCGCTCGGCGGGAATCACTTCACGAAACAGTTGACCAAGGAGCTGAAATTAACCTTCGCGAAGGCCGAGCACCTGAAGCGCAACGCACGGCAAGCGGAGGACCCCAAGCTGGTATTCCAGGCGATGCGGCCGGTATTCAATGACATGGTGACCGAGGTCCAGCGGTCGATCGGGTATTTTCAAGGGATCGACCGGAAGGCCAAGATCGGCAAGATGATCCTGCTCGGCAACGGAGCCAAGTTGCCGGGCCTGCAGCCATTCTTGGCGAAGAGTCTTGGATACGAAGTGACCAGTGCGGATGCCTTCACGAAACTGTCGGGACAGTCGGTCTTGTCCGCCCCGGCGTTTCGTGACAATCAGTTGTCCTTTGGCGTATCGTACGGGTTGTGCCTCCAGGGTCTGGACGTGGCGACGTTGAAGACCAATCTGGTGCCACGCGAGATCGTGACGGACCGCATGGTCCGCGCCAAGAAGCCGTGGATCGTCGCGGCCGTCGCCGCCTTGCTGCTCGGCTGCACGTTTTACTTGTTCTTCCAGTATGGGCGTCTGCACCAGGTCGAGGAAGACCGTGTGGTCGCGAACGTCAGCTGGAAAGACGCGGGAGCCGCGGTGGAGCAAGCCAAGAGCCTCAGTTCGACCTATTCCAGTGAGGATTCGGACTTGGTCGGCCAGTTGGATCGAGTCAAGGCGATTGGCGAAGAGTTGGTTGGCAACATTGATCGGCGCGTGGTTTGGATGGAGTTGATCAAGACGATCAATGACGCCCTGCCGCGGACGCCCGGGCTCAAGCCGGGCGAGATTCCCGATGTCAAGAAAGTGCCGTTTGACCAGCGCCGCGAGATCCACGTGACGAGTTTTGATGACAAGTACTTTGACGATCTCAGCACCTGGTTCACCGATTCGATCAAGGCGCGATACGTCGATCAGGCTGCGGTTTTGGACACGGGGAAGACGGCACCAGCCGCCGCGGATGCGACCCAGGAAGCCGATTCGACCACCGCGGAAGTGACCGGCCCTTCGGGAGCTGGCTGGGTGATCGCCTTGAATTGCTATCACTTTTTCAACAGCGACATGCGCACCCAGGGCGTGACCCATGCCTTGAACACACTGATCAAGAATCTCAAGGATGGAAGCGTCGTCTTCCCGGTCCCCGTCCAGAAAATCCAACCTGGGGTCGTTGTGCGACACCAGGTGGCGCCGGGCCGTTACCTGCCGTTGCATGTCGTTGCCATCAGCCCGATCGTGCAGGCTAATCCGCAGACCGCCGTGCAGGAAATCACCGGGTACCAGTTGCAGCTGGAGGGAGTTGCCAAACCGATGGCCGTGCCCGCGGACGCGCACTTACCGGTTGTCTTTACGATGGTGGAGATGGGAATCGACTATCCGGTGATTGTCACCGATTCGATGATCAACACGAGTTACCGCGTGCCCAACCCGAATTACGAGCCGCCCAAGGGCCCGATGCCAGGTGCCGGGGGCGGTTCCATGGGGGGTATGCCCTCGATGGGACCCATGGGGTCGGGGTCCGGCATGGGTATGGGCGCCGGAATGGGGGCGCCGATGCTTGGCGGTGGGTCGACGGGACCACCGGGTGGTGGCATCGTGGGATCGGGAGGGACCCGTGGCGCGGCGGGCGCCGGAAAGACGAGCGATCAACCGACCGAACCGCCGTATCTGATCGTGCCACGCTATGATTTTCGCGTGCAGTTCACGTGGACTGAGAAGTTGCTCAGCCAACGGCTTGATGCGCAGGCCGAGGCGTGGAAAACCAAACAACAGGAGCAGCCTGCCCAGCCGGCCTCCGACGGGGACTTAGCCGTCAACATGAAAGGAGGTGCGTGAGCCATGGAACAACTCAAGAAATATAGCGCCGTCGCGTGGAAATATCATTTCTGGATCCTGAGCGGCCTGATCACGGTCCTTTTCCTGGTCGTCTGGTTCTTGTCCGCCTCGCAAATGCAGTCGCAAGCCGAGACATTAGCGAGCAAGTGGGAGGCCGCCTATTCCTCGGCCGACCAAATCCTGCAGATCCAGAACCATCCGAACACCGAATCGGCGGCGAAGATGCAGACGCTGATCCGCGATGAAGCGGCGCAGGTGGAACGTGCATGGAAGTTGCGGTTCAACGAGCAGGCTGATGTTCTGAAGTGGCCGGAAGAGCTCTTGCCAGACTTCATCGCCAAAGTGGAACCACTCAAACCGATCGAACTCAAAGTTCCGTACGATCCGTCGGCGCCCACGGAGTTGCTGGACCGAAGTCTACGTGAACGATACCGCAACTACATCGAAAACGAACTGCCCAAACTCGCCGAAATTATCGGCTCGGTTTGGGGTGGATCCGCCGCCAGCGCCACTGGCTACGGCGGCATGGGCATGGGCGGCTCGAGCGGCATGGGCGAGGGACTTGGTGAAGAATCGGGCATGGGCATGGGGATGGGCATGGGCATGGGGGCCGGCATGGGCATGGGCGAGGACATGGGCATGGGCATGGGCGGGAGTGCGCCGTATGGGAGCGGCGGCCTGCAAGGCCCGCAACGCGCGGATGCCAAACCGATTGTCGTTGTTTGGAACACCGGGAACCAAGCCGCTCTGCAGCAAGGCCGATTCAGTTGGGGAACCTCGCCACCCACTACATTGCAAATCCTCTATGCGCAGGAGGACTTGTGGGTGTTGCACGCGTTGATGAACGTCATCAAGACGACCAACGGGGACGCCGATGCGCAATATAACGCGGCCGTGAAGCAGATCGACTACATCAATCTCGGGGCCGAAGCCGGGAGCATCAAGGATTCGGGCAGCCTGACCGGAGGCGCTTCGGGAGGCATGGGCGGTGGCGACATGTATGGCGGCGAAAGCATGATGGGTAGTGGCGGCATGATGGGCAGTGGCGGTGGCGATGAACTCGAAGCTGGTACCAGTAGTGGCGGCAGTGGTGTGGGCGCGAGCGCGTTGCCACCTCCAGGTGAGGGTAGCATGATGGGCAGCGGCAGCGCGATGGCGTCGCGCGGCGATCCGGCCGAAAACCGCTACGTTAATGACGCCAACGAGCCCTTGACCGGTGATGAACTGCGTACGGCGATGCAATCCAACTCACCAACGGATGCGTTTCTTGCCGTGGCCAAGCGAATGCCGGTTCGTATCCACGTGCGCATGAACTTGCTCAAGTTGCCGGTGTTCTTGTCCAACTTTGCGAATTCCGAACTCCCCGTCGAAATACGCCAGGTGCGTCTGACCGTAACCGGCAGTGCTGGCGGTGCCGGCGGCGGGAGCGGGGGCGGGGGCATGATGGGCAGTGGCGGCGGCATGGGAGGCGCGCCGCTAATGGGAATGAGCGGTGGCGGTGCCGGTGCCGGCGCCAGTATGGGGATGCCGGACGAAGGCATGATGGGCTCGGGGGGCGGCATGATGGGCAGCGGCGGCTATGACGAGGGCATGATGGGCTCGGGGGGCGGCATGATGGGCAGCGGCGGCTATGACGAAGG
>CAZSOG010000191.1:0-7620 GCA_964607555.1 uncultured Pirellulaceae bacterium
GTGTTCTACCGCGCGGATTGCCCGCGGTGTCAGGAGGAGTTACCGAAGTACGCACGGCTGGCGGATCAATGGCGTGTGGCTGGTTCCGACCGTCGCGTCGCCGCGATCAAAGTGCCTCCGTATGGGGACGAGGATATGCGACGGTCCCTTCACACAAGTGCAATTGTCTTTGGGGCCTTGAGTGACGTACGAGAGTGGTTTATTGAGCTGCCAATGTCTTTTCGAGTAGTGGAAGGCAACGTGCTAATGCCTGGTTGAGATCACGTCATCGAGCGCAGAATACAGAGCGCGTCATATCGTGGAGAGCGCGCGGACTCGCATTTCAGTTGGTTCTCTGGCGAACATTGGATCGAGAATAACATTTGTGAATTCCTTTGACTTGGGATGGAAATGACGTGATGTCTGGTCATCGGGTACTTGTCGGCTTGGGCACGTTGATCGCCGCCATTGCGGTCTGTGTTACCGTTCTTTTCTTTGATATCTATCGGCCACTTTCGACGACCAGTGGCTTGCGAGTAGCCGGCACGGAACTTGGTGATGTTTGGCTTTCCCGGAATCATGCGTGTCAGATTCTTGTTGAGAATTGCTCGAATCGCCCCGTTGACCTTCTCGACATCAAGGCGTCTTGTACATGCGCAAGTGTTATCCCGAGACACATGACGATACCCGCCCAGTCGAAAAGGAATCTGAAGCTGGTTCTCGATCTCTGGCCACGGTCTCGAGGCCCCAGTATTCCCAAGAGCTCAGTTTATTCGGTCAATTTCTATCCCGTGTTGTCACAGTACCGCGCGCGCTCGCCATGGGTCGTCAGGGCGCAAGTAAAGAGCGTTTTCAGGCATTGTCCCGAAACGGTGGAGTTGGGCAATGTGCTGGCGTCACACGAGGGCGTCAGACAGGTCGTGGCAACATTTAGCGTGGGTACGTACTCTGTCATCAAATCTATCGATTGTATTGTTCGAAATACTGCTTTTAGTGCGGACGTCAAGAAAAAGGAAGGATCGGATACGGAATTCGAGATTGCGATCAGCCGAACTGAGGACTTGGTCCCAGGGTTTTTTCGTATACCGGTTCAGGTGCGTGCGGTGAGCGCCTCGCTGCCGGAACATGGCGTTTCGCTGGAGATCTTCCTAGACGGTCGCGCGATTCCGGATATCAGTGTAACGCCCAGTGTTGTATCGCTTGGGTACTGTTGGGTTGGGGAGACTCACGAAGAAGATTGCACTCTGCGATCCATGCGCGGCGTGCCGTTCGTTGCTCATCCGGTCGGAAACAGTCGAAATAACGAGTCGTTGGCTGTTTGCGTTGACATTGTCCCGACAATTGGCAGTGCAGCAATCTGTCATCTGAGGATCAGCCCCACTCGCCCTGGTGACATTGATCGAACGGTTTCCATTCCCATAGTCCAGTCGGGGCGACAGGCACTGGTACAGATCCGCATGCTGGGGCATGCATTGCCTACCCAGAAGGAGACCAAATGACTTATCTATCCATTCTTACTGACGAGCACCTATTCTCGGTTCTTGCGTGGTTCTCGCTATTGGTGGGAATCCCGCGATTGGCTCTTGCAGATGTGTCAGTGTCGGAGATCGTGAGTCGGTGGGGTCAACGACAACGGGCTGTTAAGGCGGTAGATATTGAATGGCGTGAACATAAGTGGTCGTTGAGTGCGAGAGGAGAACGCAATGCTAAGTCGACACGGAATACGAAGGCCGAAGATTCCGAAATGAAGAAACGTGTTTGGATACTCGACACCATGCTGCGTTACCGCTTCTTGGATGTGGCGACGCAAAGATCGTTTGACGGAGCCTGGAACGGAACCTCCACAAAAACGCTTCATTCAGCTTTCGGAAAACGCGATTACCCGGCCGGATTCAGAAGCAAGAAAGCCAATTCTCCGGACATTTATGTTATGCACACGAAACCCATACTATTGGCATTTCGCCCGGTAGAAACAAAAATGAACGGGTTCAATAGTGACCAGCTGAAGGTCGTTGATCGACATGCCCGTGTCGGCGGGAGTGATTGTGTTATCCTGTCTGTCCAAAGGCCTGCGGCATCTACCACGATGATGCTTTGGGTAGCACAATCCCTTGGTTTCTGCGTCGTTCGGTGCACATATTCGGTCAAAGGAACCCTTCGGCGGCAAATCGATATTTCATACAGTGAACAACCTGTGGCTCAATACGTTCCGACAGGTTGGAAGATATCTCAATATGGAGGAAATGGAAAAACGGTGCTCGCAACACGAGCCACCGTTACAAAGTGTGAGATCAATCCGGAACTGACAGCGCGCGATTTCGATATATCGTTTCCAGTTGGAACGTGGGTAACGGACATGTGTGAAAAGGAGGTACGTGATTACATTGTCCAAGAAGACGAGGATGAGCGGCGAGTCACGAAGAGTGAGTTGGTGTCGGGAGTATCGTATGATCAGTTGTATCGCAGCAAGGAAGGAAGTACGCTTCCCGTCGCGCGGGGCAATTGGAAGTCGATCGTGTTCTTCTCATCCATCATTGCCGTCATCTTCGTCGGTGCCGTCGTTGCGTTGAGGCATCGACGGCGGACGAGGCTTTTTGATTGAACTGAAGATTCTTGTTTGGAGAATGATGTCATGTGACGAAATAGGAAGCACTTAGCTGCCTTACTCTTGGGTCTTGCTGCGGCCCTGGTCACGTTCCACGCGACGTTGGCTGACTGCATTCAGGGGTGTTTCCACATAGATGCAAAGTGTATCTATGTCTGGAACGTATTGAATTGCTATAAATATATTCCGGCGCAAGCTGACGACGCGGTCTGGAGCTTGCAGGACGACTTGGGAGGGGCACCGCAAATGACGCTCGGCCAGGTGACAGTGCTCGATGACTGTCTTTGCAGCCGAGACTGTGGTAACAAGACAGTCCAAGAGTGCACTGTAGATGACGAATGTGGTGATGCTAGCACGCAGAACCGATACATATGCCTGGAGAATACGGAACCTTAGTCGGCGTTTGATGTCGATTGTTGGGCCTAACGGTTGGCGGTGCGTTATGTATGCGCGCGAAACCCGCTCGTTTCCGGATCACATGGGGTTCCATGCGTTTCTCCTTCTGGTAGTGGCAATCCATGGGGTTGTCGTGGTGTATGAGGCGACGACACATAGTCTGACGGCGAATGAAAGTGGGCACTTGGTGGCCGGTGTTGCCCATTGGGAGTTGGGACGTTTTGACCTATATCGGGTTAATCCGCCGCTTGTCCGTATGGTGGCTGCGGCGCCGGTTGTTATGCGGGGATGTCGCGTTGCATGGGTTGGCTACTCGGCCATGCCGGGCGCGCGAGCGGAGTTTTCGCTCGACAGAAAGTTTGTGTATCTGAATCGGGAACGACTGCGTTCATTAGTGTTCCTGTCTCGTTGTGCTGTGCTTGTTTTCACGATCGTTGGTGCAATTACGTGCTTTCTTTGGGCGCGAGAGCTGTTTGGTAGGGAAGCCGGATTCGTGGCGTGTGCGCTTTGGTGCTTTTCACCGACGATAATTGGAAATGCCTGGAGCATCGTGCCCGATGTCGGGGCGGCCGCCCTCGGCACGGTTGCAGCGTATGCAATGTGGTTATGGCTGCGACGACCAACGTGGTCTGGTGCGTACCTCGCCGGTATCGCGCTCGGAGTGGCTGAACTCACGAAGACGACGTTGGTCCTGTTCTTCGTCATTTGGCCAGTGATCTGGTTAGTACGCATGTTGCGCGCGCCAAGGGACCCATTCGGTGTGACCTATCGACGGAAGTGGGTGAGGGAGATTGCTCAAATAGCGTTTTGCTTGACTCTGAGTATCTTTGTGCTAAATCTCGGCTACGGATTCGAAGGGAGTTTTCGCCGGCTCGGCAGCTATCGTTTCGTCAGCCAATCACTTGGTCATTTCGACGTCACTTGCCATCAAACCCTTTGGGGTAACCGATTCTCGGACACTTGGTTCGGCACAATGCGAGTTCCCTTGCCTGCTAATTACGTCATGGGGATCGATACGCAGAAGCGTGATTTCGAACAATGCATGCGTTCGTACCTTGGCGGTCGATGGCAGTCGCGTGGTTGGTGGTACTACTACGTTTATTGTCTTGCCGTGAAGACGCCGATTGGACTGTGGATACTGACGCTGGTGGCCATGGGGTGGGCCCTGTTCGCGCGAGGCGGGCGCACGTCATGGACGGATGAACTAATGTTGATCGCGCCGGCACTTGGCATCTTCGTACTGGTTAGCTCACAGACCGGATTCAGCCACCACTTCCGATATGTACTACCGGTGTTCCCGTTCGTGTTCATATGGATCTCTCGCGTTGGAAAAGCGTTGTCACGTGGCCCGCGATTGTTTGGCGGATTAGTGTGTATTGGGCTTTGTTGGATCGTTGCTGCCAGTGTTTCGGTCTACCCGCACAACCTCTCGTACTTCAATTCGCTCATTGGTGGACCACGTCATGGACACGACCACTTGGTCAACAGCAACATCGACTGGGGCCAGGACTTGTTCTACTTGAAGAGTTGGCTGGATCGACATCCCGAAGCAAGACCATTCCATCTGGCATATTTTGGACAGATTGATCCCGAACTGGCTGCAATAAGGTACGACTTGCCGCCTCGCGCGCTGCAGTTGGACAAACGATTCGGAGCAAGTGCATATGAGGGGCCCCAACCGGGCTGGCATGCCGTGAGTGTTGCCCTCTTGCGTGGACGGTACTGGCGAATTTCCGACGGCCATGGCGGACGGTTTTCTGCAGGCCATCCGTATTTCAGCTATTTCCTTCGTCTCAAACCGGTAGCGATGGCTGGCTATTCAATTTATGTCTACCACGTCACGGAAGCAGATGCAGCCCGACTGCGACGGGAGCTGGGCTATCTGCCGCTTGCAGCGGGCACGAAAGGGCAGGTTCATGCGCATATAGAGTGACGATAGAGGCTCGGACGAGCATTTTGTGCAGTTGCTCCAGATGGGCTGTGCAAGTGATGCCGGCGAAGAGGATTGTCGAGTGGCCACCAACAATTTGGCGAATGACGTGCCCGGATCCGACGAAGACAACCAGCCGCTGCTGACCGTGATCGTGCCGGTCTACAACGAGCGGGCGACCGTCGATCGATTGCTGCGGCGTGTCGTGGTGACGCCCTACTCGAAACAGGTCGTGGTGGTCGACGACGGGTCGACCGATGGCACGGCCGAGTTGCTTGCGAAATGGCGCGGATCGGGACGTATCGAGTTGCTGACGCACGCGCATAATCAAGGCAAGGGGGCCGCGATTCGGACCGGGCTGGCGCGGGCGCGCGGGCAGTTCACGATCATTCAGGACGCCGATCTCGAATACGACCCGCAAGACTACGAACGCGTTGTTCAGCCGTTGCTCGAAGGGCGCGCGGATGTCGTGTTCGGCTCGCGCCGCTTGGGAGCAACCCACGCATGGCGGCAGCTGTTCAATCCGTTCTACCACGGCGTGACGGTCTTGAACTTGGCGGTTCGGATCCTCTACGGCGCGCGGATCACGGACGAGGCGACCTGCTACAAGGTGTTTCCCACAGCCGTGCTGCGGGCGCTGGACCCGCGGTGCGTGCGGTTCGAGTTCTGTCCGGAAGTGACCGCCAAGGCGTGCCGCATGGGGCTGAAGATCGTGGAAGTTCCGATCCACTACGCCGCGCGCTCGAAACGGGCCGGCAAGAAAATCGGCCCGCGCGACGCCATCGAAGCACTGCGTACGCTATGGCACTGGCGCCGCTGGAAACCGCCGCCGCGTACGGGTGCACTCGGTTTGCGCAGTGACCAGATAAACGCGGCGAAGAAGAACGGGATAACGTTGCTCAAGAATAAACCCAGACGTGAAGACCAAGAATCGGAATCTGGCCCGTCATCGGTCGCAAGACGCACATCGTGTCCACATTCTCGCATGGCACACGATGCATGAAGCACGGGAGAACACGAATACGCGCTAATGAATACACATTCAATTGATTAGTGTCGATTAGTGGTAATTAGTGTTTCTGTCCGAAAGGACATCACCCACACATTCCGCGTTGGGAGCATACCATGAACCTATCACTCTTCGGGCGTTGGCAGGGCGGTTCCACGCGGCGGGCCTTCACGCTGGTCGAGCTGTTGGTGGTGATCGCGATTATCGGGATCCTGATCGGTCTGACGCTGCCGGCGGTGCAGATGGCGCGCGAGGCAGCGCGGCGGTTGCAGTGCAAGAACCACTTGAAACAGATCGGCTTGGCGTTTCACACGCATCACGCAGCGCACCAGCACTTTCCGACTGGTGGCTGGGGGTTCCGCTGGGTCGGCGATCCGCAGCGTGGTTACGGGCATCAGCAACCGGGCGGCTGGGTCTACAACCTGCTGCCGTATGTGGAACAAGATAATTTGCGTCAATTCGGTCGGAGCGGATCATGGGAAGCGAAGCGCCAGGCGGCCGTGCGCGTGGTGCAGGCACCGTTGGAGCTATTCCAGTGCCCGAGCCGGCGGCGCGCGCGGCGCTATCCGTACACCGAGGCCCGGTTTCCATTGATCAATTGCATGCCGGTGACCGAGGCCGCCAAGAGCGACTACGCCGTCAACGGCGGTTCGGTGGAGACCGACGGCGGCCCGGGTCCGAGTGGCTACGATGATCGATCCTATCACTGGCCGGACATGCAACATAACACGGGGGTGGCGTACGTCGGCAGCGAGGTGGCGATGGCGGACCTGCGTGCGGGGAGCAGCAACGTGCTGATGGTGGGCGAAAAGCAGGTGAATGTCGACACTTACTCGGCCGGCGTGGGGGCCGGAGACGATCAGACGATGTATCTGGGTGACGACGCCGACGTGCGGCGTTTCACGACGCACACGCCGGTCTCGGACACGGCGCCGGGCGTGCCGAACGTGCAGTATTTCGGTAGCGCGCACCGGCAAGTGTGCCTGTTCGTCATGTGCGACGGGTCGGTGCGCGATATTTCGTTCAGCATCGACCCCGATGCCTTCCGCCGCCTCGGCAGTCGCGTGGTCGAGCACTGAGTCGCGGCGATGAAAAGGGTGGTCCGACGGAAACCACGAATCACACGAATGGCGTGAAGAAGAAGTCCGGTCGGTTTTGGAGAACCGATCACGCCCGGTTCGCGCTGGGTGCCATCGCGGCCGCGGTGCTGATCGCGCTGCTGGTCTGGCAGGCGGCACGGTTTCAGGCGGCCAAGAGTGCCACGTACGACGAGACGTTTTATATCAGCTTCGCGCGCCGGACGGTTCAGTTGCAGGCGTGGGATCCGCGCATGGCGCGGTTTGGGGTGGCGCCGCTTCCCGTCCTCTTGTGCCATGTTCCCGCGGTGTGGGGACACCCGGCGGAGCGCCCGGTGCCGGACCATGGCGCGCTGGACGATCCCCCGTTGGTCCTGCGCGCACGGCGGCTCCACACGCTGCTGATTGGCGTGCCGCTGGTCGTGTTGGTGTTTCTGTGGCTGGCACGACGGCGCGGGATCGTGGCCGGCACGTGCGGGGCGGCACTGATGGTCTTTTCGCCCACGATCCTGGCCCACGTGTCACTGGCGGGAACCGATGCCACGTTCTGTCTTGCCGCGCTGGCGACACTGGCCGCGTTGGCGTTCTATTGTCGGCGGGCTTCACCAAGTCGGCTCGTAATGGT
>CAZSOG010000192.1:0-7610 GCA_964607555.1 uncultured Pirellulaceae bacterium
CGGACGCGCCGCTGCCGTTGGGCCTGGTCGACGTGGACCAGCTCCGCGGTGAGCAAGAGGGCAAGCTGTGCCAAGTGCACCAGCAAACCCATCCGGCCGGCAGGCCAGAGGAGAGGAAAGAGAAGAGAGACGAGAGATAAAAGAAGGAACTAGGATTCTTTTACCATCGTTAACCTGGGGTGTCGGTCGCCTGCGGCTCCCTGGGCCTCAGGCTACGATGAATATGGCCTTCGGCCAAGGCGATTCGAAAGGTCCCCGTGCATTTCACATGGTTGACGGTTGACAAACGATAGGAAAACCGGAAGAAACGTATTGCGCTACAACACCAAGTTTTCGACCACCTAGAACCGGTCCACCTGTGCCGCCCAACGAGTTAAGTGCGGCTGATTCCCAGACGGCTGATTCCCGGACACCCGAGAATCTGTCAAGTCCGCGACGCGCGCGAACAGCGACTGGCGACGACCTCCGAGATACCGCATGCGGGTTATTGGTGCAATTCTTGGGTGTCTTCCATTTCCGGTGTCTTCCTTTTCCTTCTCTGCCTTTTCCTTCCTGTTATGTGCCAAAAAACGGCGGCAGACGTCGTTGCCGCCCTGGTGATACCAGAATTCAAATCGGGTATAACACAATAGACGTGAAACCGTGGCCGGCCCACTACGGCATGTCGTGTGCCATGCTGGTCCCGGGAACCGTCGGCCAGGCTGGTCTGTCAAAAACCCCGGAAGGTGGGCGCGCCGGAGCTGCTGGATTATTGCGAGTCTGTTGTGCATTGATAGCGGTCCGCGCGAGACAGATTCGGAAATCAACCACAAAGAGCACGAAGGAGAAGAAAGAAAAAACGGCGTTGCGCTACCTCGGTAATGCGCTGCGACCTGGAACACAATGCCGTTTTGTCAGCAGCCCCCCCCCCCCATGCCGCGCGCGTTGCATATTTCCGACATTTTCTAATTTCTAATTTCTTATTTCTTACTGAAACAACACATGATCCAAATCGCCGGAAGCGTATCCAAGAGCTGGCTGGCGCCACGCGTGGGCGTCGCGTTCGATCGTGACTACTATTTCGAGCCACGACATCGCCACGAAGTGGACAAGCTTTGCAACGATTATGTGCGGCGCGCGCTGCCTGACTGGAACGTGTTCTACACCGAGTCGAATCTGGGACGCGTCGAGTATTTCGCGGACAACCAGGTGTTGGTCGGCGGCATTCAGCCGAACATGATCGTGGGCATGCTATTGGGGGCCGAATTTGTCGCCACCGATGACGCCGACGCCGACATCACGCCGGGCTGTCTTGGCCACATCTCGGCTGCTGACTTACCCGCCCCGAAAACTCTGCTGAACCACGAGTGGGTTCGAGAATTCGATCGGCAGCTACGTCACATCCAGGCGGACTTGTCGAGTCGGCGGCATGCGATACCGCCATTTTTCTGGGACGCATCGGGCCGGGCAGCCGTCCACGGAGCGGTCACATCGGGGCTGAAATACTACGGCGACGAGTTGTTTCTGGCGATGGCGACCGATCCGGAACAGTGTGACGCAATTGTGCGGTGGCTCACCGATGTATCCGCCTTGCTTGTCCAGCATTTTGCTCAGTCAGCGCGGATGCCGGTCCATGGGATCCACGTCGGGGAGTGCGCCGCGTGCATGATTGACGTCGACAACTTCAGGCGTTTTGTCGTGCCAACCGTTTCGATGTTGGGACGCCGCTTCAAGCAGGTTCGTTTTCATTCGTGTGGCCGAAGTGACCATCTGATTGAGGCATGTCGGCAGATCGAAGGACTCGCGGAACTGGACGTGGGTGGCGCGACGTCGGTTGCGGTGATTCGCACGCACTTCGGGTCCGATTTCCCGATCGGAATCGCACCGTTGGTTGACGACATGCGGTCCCCGTCGACCGCACCGATCCTGGCGTGGTTTCGACGGGTTGCCGAGGAGAACGCCGGGGGCGACCTAACCATCGGTTTTCACTTTGAAAAAGAATATAATTCGGAGACGATTCAGGCACTGCACGACGCCGTACGGAAATTCCAACGTTGAAGCGCGCTCGCGCCGGGGGCTCCGCTCGATGAGCACGAGCCACGCTTAGATTGAATGTTTGCCGTATTTTTTGGAGAGCCAGACCATGATTCCATATCGACAGCCCCTCGCAAGCACATGCCACGTCGGGATGGTAGTGTTTTTTTGTTTCGCCGGTCAACTTCCCGCCGCGGAGAACTGGACCCAGTTGAAATACGACGCGCGACGATCGGGCAACGCGGCGGATCGCGACGTGGCGGTGCCACTCGGGCTGCTGGCGGTGGCACCGCTAACCGACGCGGTCTTCACCGCTCCCGTGATTGCGGACGGCCGCGTGTTCGTCGTGGATGGTGCCGGGGTAGCGCACTGTTTCGATGCCGAGACGCTTCGGCCACTCTGGCGGTTTCACAGTCGTGGCGGGCCGGCGAATTGCAATAACTGCTCGTCACCGGTATGGATTGACGGCTATCTCCACTTTGGCACGATGGCCGGCTCCTACTATGTACTGGACGCGCGCAAGGGAACCGTGGTGCGGGAAATTCGGTGTGGCGAACCCGTGTTTTCGGCGCCGGTCGTGGTGGGCGAACGGGTTTACTTCGCCACGCTTGGAGCACGGATCTTCGCGCTACGACCCGCTGGAGAAACCATCTGGAAGTGGGATTACGTCAAGCAGCGCTTAGGGTTCGATGGCGATCGCTGGGACGGCGTTGCCTGGCTGAAACACAACAAGGGACGCGTCACGTGGCGTGATCAGTTTTGTTGTTCACGCGACATCGCGGCGTTCGGCGCGATGCTGGTGATACCGACCGGCGGCGAGGTCACTTGGCTGGAGGACCTGGGCGACCGCGCGGCGTACCGTGGCGACGCCCGCGTACCGGCCTACAAGGGAACGGAAGGCCCCGCGACATTTGGCTTGAGTATTGGCGAGGATGGCGCGGTCTATCGCCAATGGCACCGCCGCGACAATTCGGGCCGAGTGGAAGTGATCCGGCGCGAATCGGGCAAACTGGTGACCACGTACGTGCCCGGCATGGTCTGCCGCAACGACCTGCCAGGCTTGTTGAGCTTTGCCTCGGTCAGTCTGCGCGGAACCGATGTGTTTCGTTGCCGTCCGGAAGACGGGCTCGGGTGCTGCCTGCACCGCCCCGGCCAAACGCAGCCGCTGGTCCTGAACGGGGCAGCGGCGATCGCCGCGCCCATTCTGTTGAAAAACCACGTGGTCTACGGTGGTCTGGACGGAACATTGCATGTCGTCAGCATGTCGGGAAGTGACCATGCGTGGTCATTCAAGACGGCATTTGGACGCGCGATTTCCGCGCCGGTATCGATTGGCGACGGCAGAGTCTATTTCGGTTGCGAGGACGGATACTTGTACGCGTTGGGGCCCCATGGAACGGCGCAGCCGCCCACGCGCGATCTCGAGTTATGGAAGATTCGCACGCCACTGGTTGGCCCGATGGCCGCGGCCAAATATGACTGGTTCACTAATTTCGGCAATTTGCGAAGTTCGAACACGAACGACCAGGACTTGCGGGCACCGTTCCGCATGAAGTGGATCCGGCGTTATGAAGGGACATTCAAACACTTGCCCGTGTGTGGCGGAGGCCGCATGTACACGCATACGGCGGAGGGACAAATCTTCGCGGTTGAACAAGAGACGGGACGACTCCTTTGGCGGCGTTATTTTCCCGGCGTCTACGTTTCGTATACGTCACCGATCTATCACGATGGCAAACTCCTGGTGCCCCAGGCCGGGATCAAGCGGTCTCGACTGCGGTGTTTTGACGCGGTGACCGGCCAGCTGCTTTGGGAATCGCCCTTCACGGGTTCGCCCAGCTGGAGCCGCCAGATGCCGCCGATCATCTATAAAAACCTGGCGATCTACATGTTCGGCACCGGTCAATATCAGCCGCGTGGCACCGGGATCTTTGTCTTCAAGCCACCCCGGGACACGCATCCCAATGCGCGCGGCGCGGAACCTGAGCGCGTCAGCTGGTTGTACAGCCACGACAACCCGCGTTACCCCACCGATCATCATCCTCAGGTGCGCGCGTGGGATCTCGCGTCGGGCAAGGTGGTTTGGAGCCGTGATTTCTCGGCACTCGGCAGTGGCGGCGACGATGCGGGGCTGTGCCGCACGGGGGACACACTTTATTACTCGTGCTTCTTCGGCTACGCGGCCCAGCGACGCGGCAAGCCGGCCCCAAGCGGTGTGACGGCGGCACTCGACGCCGCCACGGGCACCGTCGCGTGGAAGACCACGAAATACTCGGTGACCGCCGGGTGCACGATCTCGTGTGAGCCCGGGCGATTGTACCTGGGCGGCTATAACGCGCCACACGCGAAAAATGGCGCGCGGCACGTCTGGTGCCTTAGCTCCGACGATGGCTCGTTGATCTGGGAATCGGAGCCGCTGGTTAAGGCCATCAACGTCGTGAGCGTCGGCAAAGATTTCGTCTTCACCTCGGCCTACGGTGATAACGCCTACCTGATCGACAAGAAAACCGGTAAGATCCGCTCCACGTTCAACAAAGGCTACGCGTGCACCCGCTACAGTATCTCCGACCCGTATGTCATCGGGCCGAACTTGGATCTGATCACGCTGCGCGGAGAACACGAACTGGTCAGTACCGGACCGCCCATCGACGTACGTGATTGTGTCGGCGGAATTGTCTCCAACGGCCGCCTTTTTTACACGACGCAAGCCGCTGGACTGCAGATGTCCAAGACATACGGCAAGCAAACCGGGAACCAGTTACCCGTTTTTGGCAACAGTGAACTCAGGCCGCGCCGGCAAGTGCAACGCGGACCGCGCCGCGGCGTTTTCTCCAGTGTCCGCGACCGGCAGCCGTTTCCCTTGCGCCCCGTTGGAGACCGTAGTGTGACAACTTTCAAGGAGAACCACGATGAAGATTCGATTCGGTATCATTTGCACGTGCGTGCTATTGGTTGCCTGCCCGGTTGCGGGCGTGGGTGCCGAGCGGTTTGATACGTCGATGCAACCGCTGCTGCGCGTCGTCGATCTGGATCTTGGCCAGACGTCGACGGTGACGCTGTGCGATGGCACCAAAGTGGCGGTCCAACTGGTCGGACTCGACGAGAAACGCGATCGAATCTGCAACGCGGTCCGACGGGCGACCGTCACGCTGCGTATTAACGGCCACGAAACTCAGCTGGTCGCCGCGAGCTACCATTTACCGAAGAAAGTGGCCGGCGTACAAGTCGATTGTGCGATTACGCGCGGTTACCTGTCCAATTCCAAGAGCCGGTCATGGGGTTTGGACAAAGCGGCACGCATCCGGTTGTGGCCGTCCGGCAGCCCGTGGATCCGACCGGAGACGTTCCATTATCCGGTGCGCCAACGCTGGTTTGCGACGCTGACGCAGATGGCCAATGTACCGGTCTACGTCGACGGCGGCGATGTCCCTGGGCCGCGATCGATCTACTATCACAGCGGCTTGGATTTTGGCGGCGCGGAAGGCCTGGTCAACGTGCAGGCGGCAACCGACGGCCTGGTGGTGTCCGCGCGCGGAAAAGTGCTTGATGATTATGCCAGCGATACGCCGGTGGGTCCACGTTATGATGTTGTCTATGCCCTGGATCATCGCGGCTGGTACTATCGGTACAGCCATTTGCAGACGATCGCGCCGACGGTCCAGTTGGGCGAGGTGATCAAGATGGGGGATGCGATTGGCGTGTTGGGCAAGGAAGGAGCAAGCGGCGGGTGGTCGCACACGCATTTCGAAATCAAGTGTCGGCAGCCTTCGGGAAAATGGGGCACGCAACAGGCCTATGCGTTCGCCTGGCAGGCGTATCTTCGCGAATTCCACCCCCGTGTCATCGCGGTGGCACGACCACATCATCTGGTTACCGTGGGCCAGCCGGTTGTGCTTGACGCCGCGAAGTCATGGGCCGCATCCGGCGAGATAATCAATACCCAGTGGCTGCTCGCCGACGGTGAAGTCGCCGCCCCCACCGTGCAACGCGCGTACGCACAACCGGGGATGTACTCGGAACCGGTGCGCGTAACCGACAAGCTCGGCAATGTTGACTATGACTTCGCGGTGGTGCAGGTGATCGATTTGCACCAAGCAGATCGCCTGCCACCAACGATCCATATCGCTTACGCGCCAACTTTTGGTAATAGACCGGGAACGGTGATCACATTCAAAGTGCGTTCGTTTCGCACGACATCGCCGGCCACCGAGACCATCGATTTTGGGGATGGCAGTCCGGTGGTCACCGTGCATTCCGACGGCAATGCCGATGCCCATGCCAAGAACGGCTACGCCGCGACAACCCATGCGTTCGCCAAGCCGGGCGACTATATCGTGACGGCGCGCACGACCAACCCGTATGGATGGACGGCGACCCAGCGTCTGATCGTGCACGTGAAAAAAGGCCGTGGCGGGAGCAGCCAATAGCAATTGAGTGTCTCAATGCGCCAGCGGTCCGGGGCAACTATCCCGCCGCCACTTTGAAATGTCCTGTACGAGTTCGACCAGCGGGAGAACGGACTGCGTCAATTCACTATCCAGTCGGACGAACCTAACCGCCTGCAGAATATGTACCTCACGCATACCGCGTGACACGCCCCGAGCCACAGTGTTGGCGACCCTCGGGCGTATCCAGGATCAGCGCGCCGTCGGCGTCGATGCCTCGACATAGACCGGCGCGCACATGCGTGCCGGCGTTTACCTGAACCTGCTTATCGGTCAGCACGCAAAGGGTCTGCCAGCGCCGGACAAGCTGGGACCGGTCGCTTGCAAGTTGACATAGTTGTTCGCGCAGCTGCCACAGTACGCGCGTCAGAACGTCCATCAACGGGAACGAGTAGTGGGCTTCGTCAATCAAGGAGGTGGCCTGCCGTGCCAGCCGGTCCGGCGCGTCACGTAGCGAGTTGTTGACATTGATGCCGATCCCCAGCACGATGCGGTCCGGCCGATTGGGCGGTTTTTCGACGAGGATTCCCGCGATCTTCCGATCGCTGACAAGTACATCATTTGGCCATTTCAAGCCGACCGGCAACGCCGGCTGCAGCTGCTGTAGGGCTTCGCAAACAGCCAGGCCGGTCGCGAGCGATACCAGACCGGGAGCGGGCGAGAACATCGGGACCGGCGGAGGACGATGATCGGAATCCGCGGACGCTTGCCCCCCCGCGCTGCCGGGCGTCACTCGGTCAACGGCCGCGCCAACCGGATACGATTCGGCGCCGCCTCCCCCCCGCTCACACGCGTGATCGGTCGTGGCCAGCAAAACGGAAAACGCCAGGGCGCCGGCAGGCGACCACCATCGATTCGCACCGCGGCCACGGCCCGTTGTTTGCCGATCGGCCAGTACGAGCACAGGCAATTCGAGTGCATCGTCGCGCGCACGCCGCAAAGCCAGGTCGTTGGTCGACCCGACAACCTTTCGATAGACCGTTGTCCGGATCCAGGTTGTTTCCCGGAGTCGGTTGATGGACTCCGCATCGAACGACATGCGTATTCTCCTAACGAGGCGATGCCGCCAACCAACTGACGGATCTCCACGCGGCAGCAGCCGAGGGTCCGACCGTGTTCGGGGTGCCAGGTACGATGGACATCCTTGTCCGT
>CAZSOG010000193.1:0-7602 GCA_964607555.1 uncultured Pirellulaceae bacterium
GTCCCGCGCCATCTCCTTACGCCGAAGGCGTTACACAAAGAGAATGGCAATCCGCTACACCGCCCATCAGCTCGACGCGCAACAAAATTCTCTACAACGACTTAGATGTTTTCTACAGCCCGGCCTCTGGGTGGGCTGTCACATAACCTTGGCGCAGGTGCGCCCCGATTCGGCCCATGCGTGGTCAAACACGGCTTACCCAACGTCCTGGCTGCGGGGCAGTTCGTCGAGACTCGCCAGACCGAACAACTGCAAGAAGCGGTCGGTCGTGTAGTATTTGGGCCGCCGTGGTTTCGTGTCGGGCCGTTCGATGCGTAGCAACTGGCGGCGGACAAGTTGGGACAGGATCGCGCCGCTGGGCCGACCGCGCAAGCGGTCGACCTGTTCGCGCGTCAACCCCTGTTGATAAGCGACGATCGCCAGGATATCAACGGCCGCCTGCGAGAGGCGCGCTTCGCGCACGCGGCCCCAGAATACGTCACGCAGGCCGGCGTACTCCGAACTCAACTCCAACCGATAACCGGCCCCCACCGAATTGATCTGGAACGGGTGATTTCCGGTCCGGTAAATCTCGTTCAACTCCTCGACCAATTGGTCAACCTCACGTGGCATCACACCGCGCATCAACCGGGCGATCTCGTCGGCACGGAGCGGTTCATTGTGTGGATGACCGACGAACAGTACCGCCTCCAGAATCGAGCGCGGGCTCAATTCACATTCCGGTGGTGGCTCCGGCCCGCCGACGTCGGCGACCAGCGTCGCCACGTCATCTTCGGGGGGCGGCAGTGCTTCGTATGGGTCAAGCCCCGAACCGACCAGCTCGGCATAGGTTCGACTCAACTCTTCCAGCGAGATCCCCTGATCATCCTCGACGTTATCAAGTGGATCCAAGCCGAGATCCGAGATCAGGTTCTGATCTTGGGTCGCGGGATCATCGTCGGCATCGCTTACCATCGTTGTGCCACTTGTGCTTGCATGAAGGCCAATCCGTCGCGTGCCAGCTGTTCTTCACTTTCGTACATCCGCCGCCATATTTTTGTCGCGGCGACCAGCTCCGGTAACGCCAGTCCGAATGCCTCGATCATCAACCAGCCGTCATAATGGATTTCCTTGAGCGTATCAAACGTCTCCGCCCAACGAATCGCCCCTTGGCCAGGCGTGCTGCGATCGTTTTCGGAAATGTGCACGTGTTTCAGAACGTCGGCACATGTCCGGATCGCGTCCGGAACCGATTTTTCCTCGATATTCGCGTGGAACGTATCATACATCACACCGCAATTGGGGTGATTGACTTCCCGCGCGAACCGCGCTAAGTCGGCATGCGTGTTCACGAAATAGCACTCGAACCGATTCACTGCTTCCAGGCCAAGCGTCACCCCGACATCAGCGGCGTGCTCGGCCACTTCACGCATCGACTCGACGCCCCATTTCCACTCGTCCTCGGTCGGGCCCTGTCCGGTAAAGAAACCGAGTGCCGAATGGTACGGGCCCAACAGGTGCGTGCACCCGGCCGCCCGGCAACAGTCCAGCGCCCGTTTGTTGTTCTCGACCCCCTTGGCACGAACCGCCGCGTCCGGACTGATCGGGTTATCCTCGACGCCGCGCACGGTGACTCCCGTGCGCCCCAGTCCCAGATCATCCAGCCGCTGGTTCCAGGCCGAGTAGAGATCGACATCCAGGTTGAACATCGGAAGTTCAACGCCGTCATATCCCATCTGTTTGAGCGTTTCGAGTGCCGGCAACACGCCGTCATTGAGTTCACCGGTCCACAATAACAGATTCATGCCGAATTTCATGGAAATTCTCCTTCCGCGTTGCCGTTTTCTCCAACAAGTAAGTCAGCTGACCGTAGTCGCACGTCGTTTCTGGCGTCCGCGAGAAAACCCGCAAACGAATCGGGCAACACGGGCAACTTGACACGTTGCATGACACGATTCAGGCGTACCAGCAGCTTACGGTCATTGGCGTAGTCGTACAAGAACCGTTCCCGACAGAATAACTCGACCATCCCGGTTAAGTGGTCCACGGGCCTCGTCACCATGAGCGAAACGGCCTGCTCGACCACGTTCGAATCCGCCGCTTCGACGGCGCGATAGTAATCATCGAGCTGCTTGGGCGCACGTTCGATCAGGATCGCATCGAGCAGGATTTCGACGAGCACGTGGCCCAAGAAACTAGGGCGAAAACCCGCATCCTGGTCCAGGTGATCTCGAATCGTCAACGTAAAATCGAGACTAAGTTCCGCGAAGGCCCGCGTGCGATGAAACCACGCATCATCGTCATGGTGCCGCACCACACCACGCGCCAATGACGCCACTCGACCGTCATCATGCGCCACGTGTGGACGGGCCAACACACTCCGGGCGCGCACCCGCCGGTCCACGACACTCAGCCAATCCGGCACGGCGGTTCCGGCAACCATGTACGGATCATCGATCCAACGGCGGCCATGTGTGAAGTAGTTCACCAATACCTCGCTACGCTGTCGCCTGACTACATCCCACAGCAGTTTGGATGATCGTGTCATCACCACCGACGTCACCGTCGTCTTTCCCAGTGTCGGCCCTGCCCATAACCCACAAGGTAATACGCCCTCCTTCAGTCGCGCTCCCGCCCGTCGCTTCGAATCATGCTCGCACGGTGCGCGCATCGTACATCCTGAGAACCTAACGAGGCGTTGCTTCAATCAACTGACGCATGACCTGGCTCCCGTGCCCTCCGTCACCGCCGGGTTCATCCCGGTGGAACGGTGATTTTGCACTACACACGCCCCGCGCCCGATGTTGGGGATCCGCAGGACAACGGCTTCGGCAGAGTGTCTATCTGGTTCTTCGATGGACGTGGACGTCCATCGTACATGTTCGAAACGAGGTTTTGTGACAGCCTCCATGCCACGGTTTCACGCGATATCGACCCACTGGCCCGTCTTGGCGCTTGCCAGGACCGCATCACAGACCTTTTGGGTCCGCAAGCCCGACCGGAAGTCCGGCTGCGTATGCGTGCCCGTCTCCAGGCCTTCAAGGAAGTCCGCCAGACCGTGCACGAACGTATGCTCGTAGCCGATCGTGCAGCCCGGGACCCACCAGTGGTCCATGTACGGATGTTCGGAATTCGTGACATGAATGCGCTGCCAACCAGTGACATGGTCCTCGATTTTTTCGCCCGACTTCGGATCCAGGTACTTGAAGTAGTCCAGGTACTGCGGATCTTCCAGATCGAAGTGGACACTGCCGGCACTTCCGTTAAGCTCGAACGTGTTGAAGTTCTTTCGGCCGCGCGCGTAACGCGTGCTTTCGAAAGTTCCCATGGAACCGTTCTCGAACACGGCCAGGAACATGCACGCATCATCGATCGTGACCGGTTCGACCTTGCCCGTTTCGACATGCTTGCGTTGCTTGACGAAGGTCTCGGTCTTGGCCGTGACACGCTGGATCGGGCCGTTGAGCCACTCGGCCGTATCGATCGAGTGGGCCAACAGGTCGCCGGTCACGCCCGAACCGGCCACTTTGGCATCGAGTCGCCAAAGCGCGTCGCCCCCTTGGGGCACGTCCGTCGAGATGGTCCAATCTTGCAGATAGGTCGCCCGATAATGGAACGGTCGGCCGACGCGTCCTTCGTCGATCAATTGTTTGGCAAGCGAAATGGCCGGCACGCGACGATAGTTGAACGAGATCATGTTCGGCACGCCCGCCTTTTCGACGGCGGCACACATCTCTTCCGCTTCGGCGACATTCATCGCCATCGGTTTTTCGCAGATGATGTTCTTGCCGGCCGCGGCGGCCGCGATCGCGATCTCCTTATGCGTGACATTCGGCGTGCAGATCTCGATCTGGTCAATATCATCGCGGGCTATCAAAGCGCGCCAGTCCGTCTCGTGGGATTCGTAACCCCACCTATCGGCGAACGCCTTCAACTTACTCTCTTCTTCCAGCGCGCAGATCGCCTTCAGGACAGGATGATATTCGAGCGTGAAGAAGTTGTTGACTTTGCGGAGCGCGTTCGAATGCGTGCGGCCCATGAACCCACAGCCAATCACTCCGACATTCAGTCTCTTTGCCATGATAGGATCACCTTTCCATCTATTTCTTGTAGTCACCAACGTTGGGTACGTCCGCATGCGTATCCGGGCCGAAATAGCGCAGCGACACCAGCGGTTCGCTCCCGGTGTTCTCGACCTCGACGCCGCGCGTGGCCGCCTCGTACGTGATGTACACCTCGTCTTCCGTCTCGGCGCCAAAACGAATCATGGCCGGCGTTTGTAGATTGAGCTTGCCGATTCGCCCTTTTCCTTGGACCGTGATCCAGCCGCTCGGGCCGGCGTCCTTGAGCAGGCACTTCGCGCCCGGCTCGACCGTCAGTTCTTTCGCGCTGAACAACTGCTTGCCGTCGATCCGGCCATAGACGATCCAGCGATCAACCCAGCCCTCGCCTTCCGCCGCGACAACCGGTTCGAGATACGAATGCTCCTTGAAATGCGTATCAACGTTGCGCTCCCAATCAAGCTGGTCAATGATGTAGTCCAGATCGTGGTGTTTGTCCTCGGGTACATCCTTCACGCACAGCGACCAGGGTACTTCACGGCCTTCGACCAACGACTGGAACATCCCGAAAACGTCGCTCCCCCATTGGGGTTCGTAGGTGCAGAGCGAACCCGGCGCGTGCAGAACACCGGGCGGAATCAGCCAGCCGGAGCCGCGTTTGAGTCGATAGGCACGGGAGAGGTCCAGAATGCCGTTGTCTCCCTTGCTCCAGTCTTCCAGGCACTTGCGCAGTTGTTGTTTGGTCGTGCCCGGCTCAAGTCCCATGAACGTGTAGCAGAAGTTGTTGTCCACGTTGTTGTACTGGGGCGAAAAATAATAGCTCTCCGGCTTGCCTTCCTGGCCGGTCAGCTGGGCATGTTCCTGGGCCTGATGCATGTGGTGCGGAATCGGACCCATATTGTCGAAGAACTTCGAGTAGACGGGCCATTTCTGGTGCTCGTCCCACATCGCCTGACCGATGAGTCGGGCGCCCCCTTCAGCAACCGCGTCTTTCAGCGTGAAATGCTGACCCTCCAAACTGACGAAACTCAAGCCCTCGTGCCAGACGCGGCCTTCGTTGGCCGCCTCGGTCGTGCTGGCGAACCATCGCTCGTCAATTCCCCCCCGTTCGGCGCCGTAGGCATACAGATCGTCAGGATGTAATTTCAAACGGCGGCCCGGGTGCAGAAAACTGCGCGGCACCCAGGTCGGGGTCAAGCGCAAAACCCCCTCACCCGCATTCATTGCTTGGTCCAAAGCCCGCGCTACACTGTCCCCTTGGATCACATTTGAAACGCTCATCGTAGTCCTCTACTTGTATCAAAGTCCCAGAAAATAGCTCCCCACCGCCTGGTGGACCAGCTTGCGCGTCCAATCAAACGCACTGCGCCACGCCAACTGCTCCACCGATCGGTTGATGGCACTCGAAAAACCGCATCCCTGACCAGTGTGCGTTTTATTCGCTTTTGCCCGTGTTCGCAAGTAACGCCCGGAAATTTCTCGCGTCTGACGTGGCAAATCGACAATAGCCAGCGCCCGAGTTCGGGCCGTCAATACACGCCGACATTTGGATCCAGCCGCATTCGCTTGCGTCGTTTGGGCGGTAAAGGTGGGTCCTTTCTCCGCAAAGGACCGGCGCGCCTCCCAAGGCCCGCCTGGGATCTAGAAAACCCCGGAACGTGGGCAAACCCCTGTAGCTGGGAGACTGATTCACCCATGGGACAAGCCCATGGGGGTCGGGGTGGGCTGTTAAAAGCAGGGGCTAACACATTTATTTATTAAGATTGAACTAAATGGCCGTGAACGGCCAACGTTCTTCGCAATATCCCTGTAAGTTCCATATGGTTGGCTGCTGACAAACAAAAGGAAGACCGGAAGAAACGTATTGCTACAATACCGAGTTTTCACCAGCCTCGAGCGGCCCATAAATCAACGAAAAAACCGGGCCCCGCGAAGAATGCGGGGTCCGGTTGAAAATCCTGAACTTCGTGGCCGTGGAATCCACGGCTGGGTGGACGAACGCAGGCAACGGCGCGGGCAGGAAACCCCGTCAGGGATTGCCGCCACCGGTACCGCCACCGGTACCGCCACCGGTACCGCCACCCGTGTTGGGCGGTTGGTTACCGCTGTCGGGCAGCGAATTGAACTGGCCGGTGTCGAAATTAAACGTGTTGACCTGGCCGATGAACGAGAATATGGGTGACGCCGACACACGCACATAGCGACGATCAGCGGAGACGACGGCGGTCGCGATGAACATGGTGCCTTCGGGCAGCGTGGTGATCACGGGCCGATAACCGGCCGGTCCACCGCCGAAAAATCCCTTGCGTCGTGCCCGCGAGCGTGTGAAGTCGCGACCGGCCATCGAGTCTTCATAACGACTCAACTGGCGTGTCAGGGCCGCGCGGTCGGCCGCGATTTGCTCCGGCTTCAGGTTCGCCAGATTACGGTCCGGCAACGGTTCCGCCCGACGTCCGTCCGTCACGCGAAACATCACCAGGGCGTCCTTGTCACTCAATTCGACCTGTTCATGAATATGCGGTCGCTTGGGATTTCGCGCTTCGATGTCAACGGTCACCTTCCCGGCCGTGACTTTTCCCCAGACCCGGCGGATCAGCAGTCGATACTGGCCGTTGAAGCCCTGCGGGCATACGTAGGTCTCGGTAAAGCCGTCACTGCTCGAATTCTTGGCATAGGCATCGCCCAGCAACACGCCGCCCGCCACCGTACGCGGCGACTGCAACGAACAGACGGTCCCGTTCGGTTCTTCGACCGCGAGGTCCACGTCGGCGTCACCGGTCCACTGAACGCGTACGATAACGTCACGCTGTCGCGCCCGTTGGATCTCCTTCTCCAAGCGATCCGCGTCCGCGGCACGCTGCGCGTCGCGCAACCGCTGCACGGTCGCTTTGGCCAAACGCAACGCGCGCTGCTCGATACCATTCTGATCGTCGGTCCAGGCTTGGCTCAAGACGCCCACGCATGCCCATTGGATACCGTCCAGGTCATCCAGCCGTTTAGCACAGGCCAGCCCGAACGCGTAGGGCTCCGGCCGAAACGGATTGGAGTGAGACACGTCCCGAAACAACTGCAAGGCCCGGCGATCCAGACCCACTCGGGCCATGTAGGTCGCCACATCGACCACGGTGTCCGGATCGTTGCTAAAGTCGATCGCCGACATCAGAGTCCGCTCGACTTCGGCATTCGGCGCGCCGGCCGCACGCTGGGCCAGCCCCAGTGCTTCGTACATCCATGGTTGCGACTGTCCGCCGCGCATCGCTGCTTTGAGCATCGCGATGATATCGGTGAAATGTTGAGCATCGGAAAGCGCCCGGGCGGTAACCTGAATCCGGCGTGCCAACTCGGCCACCGCTTCCGGCGTATCGCTGGCATGCCGCGTGAACAAGGCGTCCCACGCTTCGTCCAGCGTTTGTCCGTCGTTGGCCGTCACATGCAGTGGTTCGGCCGGCTTGACTGGTTGCGTGTGCGGCGCGACGGGAGTCGCGGGCTTGCTTGTCTGGGCCGGTTTTGTCGTGCTGTGTGGTTCGGCCGGTTTCTTGGTACCGAGCGTCAGGGCGTCATC
>CAZSOG010000194.1:0-3236 GCA_964607555.1 uncultured Pirellulaceae bacterium
AATTAGCATTCTGAACGGGGGTATGTCAAGATTTTTTCCGGGCGGGATTTTTCCGTGCAGGCATCGATCGCGACTTTGGTGGACATCGCCGCCGGGGGCCTGACTCTGCAAAGCAGCGTGACACTCACGTCGCGGCACGCGCCGGTGTTTTCCATCCAACTGCGGTTGCCCGCTCACTGGGATGTGACCCGTCTGCTTGCCGCCGGCCGAGGTATGGATTGGGATCAAGTGACGCCGACAAGCGCGAACGGCGCTGATCCGTCACGTTTCCAGACCCTACGTCTGGAATTGCCCCAGCCACTGCGACCGGGACGGTCACTCGATATAGAACTGACAGCTGAGAGACATCCTGGCAAGTGGCTGTCTGGTGATAACGCGTATCGAGAGCTACCGCTGCCGGAAGTACGTTTGGTCGGAGCGGACGAGTTGGAGGGGACGATTCTGATCGAAGCCCCTCCGGACATCGAACTGCGCGTAAATGACCTTTCCACGGACCTGCAACCGGTGGCCGCCGATCGTTCCAACGATGGTTCCACCGGCGCGACCGGTACGGCTTTGCAATACCGGTACCAGGACGACGCGCACGTTCTAGGCACACTCAAAGTTCGCGTGAAACCGGCCAAGGTATCGGCCGAGACACTCGCTTTCGTGCGTCTCGATCACGGTAAACTCGATGTGCACTATCAACTGGCACTGCACATCGAGCATGGCAAGATCCGTGCGTTCGGGTTCTCATTGCCGGCGGCCGTTGGTGAGAAGATCCAGATCGTACCGTTGGACTCGATCGTCCGCGTCATTGAGCAGCGGCATGTGCCGCGCGCGGGACCGGGCGGGACCAACATACCGGCGGTGCTGTGGCACGTGGTCCTGGACCGACCCGTGACCGGCGACCTGACGCTGGCCGTGAACTTCAGCACGACGTCTTTCGCGCCAGACGCCAAGCCGGACGATTCCGACTCGTCGGCACAACGGCCGGCGTCCCGAGCCAGGCCGGTAACCGTTCCCGTTCTGGCCCTTCGAGACATTGCCAGACAGAGCGGGATCGTGGCCCTGGAAGCGGCCAGCGATCAACAGATTGACTACAAACCAGAGAATCTTCGTGACTTGGATCCCGCCGATGTCCCACCCGCCCGGTCGTACGTGCCGAGCCAGCGGATCGTGGCGGCCTATCAATACCAACGCCTTCCTTATCGGCTGACGCTCTCGGCCACCCGGCATGCGTCCATGTCGGTCCTCAATGCATTATGCGAGTCGGCCGATATTGTCAGCGTTGCCGACCGGGGCGGCCATGTGCGGCACCAGGCACGGTTCTGGTTGCGCGCCGCAAACCTGCAAGCGGTCCCCGTGACTCTGCCGGAACATGCGGACCTCTGGACCGTGATGCTGGACGGCGAGCCGGTCGAGGTCCAGCGCCAGAAGCAACGCACGTACATGGTACCTTTGCCGCCCAACCGGACGGACTCGGCGCGGAACGTCCGCGAATTGTCGTTGCTGTACGAAACACGAAGTCCAATCCCGCGTGGGTACGGTCTGGCGGAACGCTTGTGGCCCTGGCAACTTGCCGAACAGGCACCCAAGATCGCGATGACCACCCTGGGGACGACCTGGCACGTCTACCCGCCGGATGGATCGGACCTGGTGGCGACCCATGGCGATTTTCATCCCGTAAACCGCCTCACACGCCCCACGCTGGCAAGCCGGCTTACCGAGACGATTGTCGACCACAGCAAGATCGGATGGAGCTGGAAGTTGGGCAGCCTCGTCTTGGCCGCGGTCATCATCGGGCTGTTCGCCCTGCTCAACACAAGCCGCGGATGTGCAACCAACCTGACGCAGTTGATCGTCGTCGTCGCTGTCATTGGAATCCTGATTTCCTTGCTCTTGCCGGCCACGCAATCCGCGCGCGAGGCGGCACGTCGCATGCAGTGCAGCAACAACCTGAAACAAATCGGTTTGGCGCTGCACAATTACCACGACGTCTACAAACAGTTTCCGCCCGCCACGATCGGACCGTACAATGTGCCGAGGGAACGTCAGTTCAGCTGGATCGTGGCCATTCTGCCGTTCATGGAACAGCAAAACCTGTACGACGCCCTCCGGTTGGACCTTCCCTGGGACCATCCGCAGAATGCCGCCGTCTTGCAGACGGCGTTGCCGATGGTAACCTGTCCATCCAATATCGCTCCCTCCACGACGCAGGAAGGCTTCACCAGAACATGCTATGTCGCGGTCACCGGCGCCGATTCAACCGAGGGTCCGGGCAGCCCGCGCGGCGTGATCGGCTTGAAGTCCGGACTGCGCATGCAAGACATTTCCGATGGGACAAGCAATACGCTGATAGTGGCCGAGGTCACCGACGGGGGTCCGTGGTTCGCCGGCGGCACGGGCACCGCCCGCCGAATCGACTACTGGATCAACAACAAGACATGGAGCAATCATCCGAGCGGCGGCAACGTCCTTTTCGCCGACGGATCGGTGCGCTTCCTCAGCGCGAATACCGACCCGCGTAAACTACGGCAGATGGCTACGGCCCAGGCCGGCGACCCCGCCTACGATTCGGACACCGAACTATCCGCCATGCCGGCAGCCCAAAGGCCGCCACGGCCTGAAAAGCCGCGTGTCGCGGAGCCTGGTGTGGACCGTAACGCCCTGGAGAAGTCCGCGCCCGAGGAGGAGTCGGAGCTGGCACCAGTCCAGCCCAAGCAAGACGCCCAGGCCGAGCTCACCCGACAGGCGGCGCGCCCGGCCCGCGGCGAACGCGCGAATCTGTCACTGCGCGTCGCCTTGGAACCGCACGGCGAGCAAGCGGTGCGGTTCCGGTGCGAGGAAGGCCCGGGACAACTGGTGCTGGAACTGCAAGACGCGACATTCGCCGAGACTTTGCGGTGGTTCCTGGTCGTGGCGCTCGTGTTGGGCGCCTGGCTGGGGCGGCGTATTTCCGGCCCACGCCGGACGATCATGGTCGTCGCCGGCTTGGCGCTTTCGATTGGTTTGGTGGGCCTGATCCCACTGGTCTGGACGCCCTTGCTCGACGGATTGTTGCTCGGCTCGTTGGCAGCCGGCTGCGTGTGGGCCCTGCCGTACCTGTGGGCCGCACTGAAAAACCATCTATCCGGCACGACCGCCAACTCCGCACCTGACGCGGTCTCGACGACCGTTTCCACGGCCTTGGCGATCGTCGTGGCCATTGGCACCGGGCTGCTGTCCCCAGCCGGCGCGGCCGAACCCGCGCCCAC
>CAZSOG010000194.1:3336-7594 GCA_964607555.1 uncultured Pirellulaceae bacterium
TGGCCATTGGCACCGGGCTGCTGTCCCCAGCCGGCGCGGCCGAACCCGCGCCCACGCCGCCGCCTGCAGCACCGCCAACGGCCGGCGTCCAAGCGGACGCCCCATCCAACCTGACCCTGTTCGTTCCCTACGATCCGGACACGGACCAGCCACTGCGGAACCGGCAGGCCTTCCTGCCATACGACCAGTACCTTCGGTTGTGGCGTCAGGCGCATCCGACGCGGCAGGATCACTTGCCACCAAAAGCTCGGGTCATGGTCAGCTATGCCGAGTACTCCGGGCGACTGGAAAACGACGTGGCACGTTTTGACGGTCGCCTGGTGGTCCATCATGCCGGTGACGAATGGACCCGGGTCCCCTTGCCATTAGGCGACGTCACGCTGGAGAAGGTGGAAATCGACGGACGTCCGGCAGCCGTGGCCGATCGTCGGCCCGCCGTCTATCTCCAAGCAACAGGCCTGCACGTCATCGATGTTCGGTTCAGCGTCCCGGTCGATCGTCTGGGCGCCACCGGTCAACTCACCGTGCCGCTGCACAGCGTCGCCGCGGGACGGTTCCTGTTCGCGCTGCCGGCCGCGGACCTGGAAGTGCAAGTCAGCGGCGCGCCCGGCGGCTGGCGTCGACTGGCCAACATTGACGACAGCGCGGGCAACAAAAAGGAAACCGCGCCCACCCCGCGCGTGGCGAACGCGGCACCCTTGGGCCGCACTGTGTGTGTCCCGCTGGGCACCGGTGGCGCGCTGTCCGTCCGTTGGCAACCGCGCCGGACCACCGCCCGCGCGGGCGCGCTGGTCAGCGTGGCGCAAACCTTGCTGGCCGAAGTACGCGACGCGGGCCTGTTCGTGCGCGGTACGCTCCACTATCAAGTCCAACAAGGGACGCTGGGCGAGATGACGCTGCGTGTCCCGGCGAACTTGACGATTCAGAACGTCGTGGGACCCGATGTGGCGGGCTGGTCGCTCACGCCGGACCGTGAACCGACGGCGGCCGGATCCCGGTTGCTGGTCGTCACGTTGAAATCCAAATTGGCGACCGGCGCGGATGTGCGTATTGACGGTTTTCTTCGCCGGCCCGATGCGGCCGAAACGATGGATTTGCCGGCGCTTGAACCACTGGGCGTGGTCCGCGAAACGGGGCGCGTGGCGCTCGGCTGTGCCGACCAGTTTCAAGTGCGCGTGGCACGCGCGGAAGGACTCACGCAGATCAATCACCTGGGCCTGAAACTCCCGGTGGGATCATCTGAAGGCTGTACACTGTTTTCGGCGTACCGCTATAACTCGCGGCCGTGGCAGTTGCAACTGCGAGTGACGCGCACGCAGCCGCATATCGCGGTCGCGGCCCATACGGCGGTGGTCGTCGCCGCGCGGCAAGTGACACTGCGAAGCCTGCTGAAGATCCACGTCGCGGACGCCCCGGTTCCGTCCTTGCGACTGCGGCTGCCTGCCACGTTGCGGGTCTCCCAAGTCCGGATCCCGCCGGGCAACGATTGGTTTATCGAACGTGACGACTCGTCCCAGCACTTGAAAGTCGACCTGAATCCACCGCTCCTCGGCGATCTGGAATTGGCCATCCGTGGTTCGTACGCGCGCGCCGACCAAAATGAGTTCACGGTTCCCGCGGCAACGCTGGAGAAGGTTCCGACCCAGCGTGGTCAGCTGGCAATCTACGTGGATGACGACCTGGAAGCCGTGTTGTTAAGTAATGGTGGCGCCCAATCGATCGATCCGGCCCGGTTGGACCGTGTGTTGCGGCCGGCCGGCGAGCAGCCCGTGCAGTACGCCTTCCGCTACGAATCACCACCGCGTGACGTGCGACTGCGGCTGACGCCCGCGCCGTCGCGTGTGACCGGTGACGTGATCACCGTGGTCAGTGTGCGGGAGGGCGGCATCGCGTACGTCGGTAACGTCGATTACAAGATCCGGCAAGCGGGCCGGGCCCGGTTTCGTATCGCCACACCCGCCTGGCTCGGCGACGACGTCGAAATACGTGGCATGCACGTGCGGCAAGTGCGATCCCAGACAAAGGACAAACAACGCATCTGGGAGATCGAACTGCAGCAACCGGTCCGCGGCACGTATCGGCTGCAATTGCTCCAGACCTTGCCGTTGCCCGACGACGGGGCCGTCTTGGCCGCTGTCGTTCGGCCGCTCGATGTCGAACGGTCACGGAGCCACGTGGTCCTCGAGAACCTGACTCCCGACGAGATCACGGTCACGACGACGCACGGCATGACCGCGATCCCGATCAGCGCCGTACCCGAACCCCTGACAAAAGACGTTCGGCAGCAGGCGGTCGCCGCCTATCGAGTTACCACGGATGACGCCACAATGGTCTGGCAGCGCCGCGTACGTGAGCAGGAATCCGGCTTGACGGCCAGTATCAACCTGGCGGATTTGACCACGGTGATTCATGCCGATGGACACTATCAGGCGCGGGCCGCCTACAATATCCGCAACTTCACGCTGCAGTTTCTGGAGCTCGAGCTACCGGCCGATAGCCAGGTCTGGTCCGTTCACGTCTCCGAACAACCGGTGCGGCCGGCGAAGCTGGAACGTAACGGTCGTTTGCTGACCCTTCTGCCACTCGAAAAGACGTCCGCCGGGGACTTCTCGTCCAAGGTCGTCTTGATCTACTCGGGCTACCTGGGAGCCCCGCTGACGCGCTGGTCGCACGTCACTCCGCCAGCCCCCCGCATCGTCAGTGACGTGCCCGTGTCGCGGACGTTGTGGACCCTGTTGTTGCCCAGCGAATACCGAGTCCGGCTGCTGGACGGCGAAAGCAACGTGGAGGAGGTGGAAGCCGCCTATCAACAACAGGAACGTAAGCTGTCGTTTCTGGATGAACTGCGTCAAATGGTGCAGGTCGCCAGCTCGACCGGCAAGTCGGGCGCTGGTTTCAAGGCGCGGCACAATCTCAAACAGGTCGGTTCCGCACTGCAGAACTACGCGAGTCAGAGCATGGAGGTCGAGACACGGAACGCCGCGGACGTTCAGCAACAGGCACAACAGCTCAAAGCCGATATCCAGCGTCTCGAAGCAGCGGAATCCACCGCCGGTCGCGCGGGAAAGGATGTGGACGCCTACTTCCAGATCCTGCCGGGGATCCGAGATATCGATCGGCTCGATACTCAGCTGGACCGGAGCTTTGAGTCGCTGTCCAAGTTGCCGGCGACCGCCACGGCACAAACGGAAGTGGCCGGTGCACTCGTGAAGCCGCATGCGCCGGCGGCCGCGCGCCCACAACAACAACGAGGCCAGTTGCGCGAACAGGCCGGCGCGCAACTCGAGCGTTTGCAGACACTGCAACGGGCGGCACACGGCCGGTCGCGACCGGCAAAGCCCCACGCACCGGCTGTTGAGTTCGCCCCACGCGGTAAGTACGTTGCCGAGGAGCTGCTTGGTGGGCGTGGCCTGGGCGACGATTTGGAGGGAGCTAACATTCGGACGGGCGCAGGCAAAGGGTCGAAGCCGGCCGTCGGGACCGCCGCGTTGTCGCTCGACCTGGACCTGGCCCTGGCCGGCACCGCGTACCATTTTCGTAAACTCCATGGTGACCCGCGACTGACGATCAGCGTTCGTAATGAGAGTCTGACTCGATTGGCGATCGCCCTGCTGTGGGCGGCTTTGTGCCTGATCGTGGCAGGGGTCGCGATCCACGGTCTGCGCCGTCCCAACGCCGCCGCTTTCGCGTCCCGCGCCTGGCCGTGGTTCGCCGCGCTGGCCGGCACCACCTGGCTTTTCCTGCTGCCGGCCGGCGTCTTCGGCTGCGCCCTGCTGGTGACCAGCCTGTGCGTGCTGATCGCCCGCTCTCGGCGCCGCGAACCGGAGCCGGTGGAACAACAAGTCGCCGCAAACACCGATCCCCAATCAGGCATCGTCTTCATGGACTAAGAACCGGTCCAAGAGCGTCGTTTCCGATACGTACGATGGACGTCCACGTCCGTCGGAGCAGTGGAGGAACGCTCTGCGGAAAGAGTATGGACGTACGACAGTCGGGGGAGGTGTCGACGTCCGACTCGTTGATGGCAGTTTTGGCGAGGGCAGAAGTTGCGTATATTCACAGAATTCCCAAAATGGAGTCGGGCGTAATTGAATCCACGGACGAGCCGTACCCGCATTCCGACAGTCCACATCATTCTGCAAGACCGGACAAGAAAAGACAAAATGGACCTGACCCCCAAATCCTTAACAGACGAGTTCCCACGGGCCTGATCCCAAGATGTGGTGGTCTGATCTGGGTCCGACCGAGAGGCCGGCGA
>CAZSOG010000195.1:0-7577 GCA_964607555.1 uncultured Pirellulaceae bacterium
TTCTAAAAAAGTACCCTTTTTTCTAGACTGAACCCGTTTTACAGACAGACACTCGTTAGATTCTTAGGCTGCAACATGCGCGCACCGTGCGCGCATGTTTTATAGCCGGATGCCACCCGTCTTGGGTTGCGGGCGCAGTCGGCGTTATGTGTTAGCTGTTAGCTGTTAGCTGTTAGCTGTTAGCTGTTAGCTGTTAGCTGTTAGTGAGGACGTGATCGGGGGGCCGTCGGGCGGGCAGGGAAGTCCACCGGCGGCTCGGTGTTTCTATTTGAAACACCAAGGCCGCGCGGTAGAATAAGCGGCAGGTCTTTGGCATATAAACGCTACGCGCGCGGACGCGCGAGCGATGGAAAGCAGGGCCCGGATCCGGGTAGGGCAGCGCACATGCTCCATACGCAGCGTGCACGCAACCCACCTGACAAACCCGCGTCAGATACGACTCTTGGCATCGAATGATGAGCCCGCAGTTGGGCAGGTTCTTGTCACGGGATCCGGTGGGGTATAAAGGAGGCGAGAATCTTTACGGTTACGTTCAGGAAAACCCTCGTGGTTTTGTGGATCCCGTCGGGATGGCTGGCACGAGTTCTGGCTGTGTGCTTACGACTAACTCAGCAGCTTTTGTCGGCAGTATAGATACCGGCCAATTGGGGACCACCTTCCATACGTACGCTTATGTGGCTATCGTACGAATAAGGGTTAGCTACAATGCGCAGCGAACTAGAGTCCCAGATTCGAAGCGTCATTCGGACCCTCGCCTAGCCCGTTTTGTCAGCCTAATCCATACGTATTCACCTACCTACGCAAAGCGCAAAGTGCGCAATTTCACAAGTGGCCCAATAATCCATCCGATGGTAGCTTTGTGGACGCTCTTTTTTGGCTGGATTGCGTCTGACAGGTCACAAGGCCGTACTTTGCCTGTCTCCGCACGGTGTCACTCCACTGCGAACTCGCACACCGGCGCCAGGGCCAATAGTCAGCGCGTTCGGGTGTCGTTGGGAGCGTGTGCGATGCTCGCTTTTCGCACCGGCGCGCACGGTATGCGTCCGTGACGGACGGAGTAACCGTGATCTCGTCGATATGACACACTCTCGTTCGATAGGAAGAAGTCTGATGGCTTGCACATTCTCGCCTTTCCCACGCCGAATGATGGCGTTGTTGTGCGCGGCCCTGGTCGTCCTGGGGTTGCGCAACGTGACGAAAATCGTGATGGCTGAGGATCCCACGCAATGTACCCACGGTCATGCTGCCTGTTCTCAATGTGGCGTGTGCTGCTGCCCGCTCGTTGAATGCACTGTTATGGTGCCGATGACGGTCACGGAAACGCGGGTGCAAAACTACATCGTCTGGAAACATGTCGACCGTGAGGAGACCTATACGGTCTTTCGGCGCGTTCCCGAAAAGCAAGAGTTCAAGAAGGAATGCTGGTATCTGGATGACGAGGTCGAAACCAAGAAGATCAAGGCGGAAACATGTCATCTGGTCAACAACCCGGCGATTCAGACATATCGGGTGAATGTGCCTCATTGTGAAATCGAGACGCCGGCGTCTGATCCGTGCATGGAGGACGCATGTCCGAAGACCGTGGTCCGTTTGCGCAAGGAAGTGCGAACGAACGACTGTGAGCGACCACAACTGGTGTTCGAAACGAACACGTGCACGATCGACTACTGCAAAAAGGTACCCAAGAAATACGAGATTCCGTGTATGGAAGAGACGACGTACAAGCTTGTGCCTGAGTCGCGAACACGGACCGTGTCGGCATGCGTGCCGGTGGTGATGAGGAAGCCGGTGGATGTAACGGTCCAGCGGATGGTTCCAAAGACAGTTGTCTGCTGCCCGGCATGTGCGGCAAAACTGCGTCACCAACACGTCGCGGCGGGATCACACTCGCATCAGGACGGCGGTCTTAAGGGCAAGCTGAAGAAGAAGAAGCATGAAATGGGGAAGAAGGCCGTCAAGCAAATCAAGGACGCGCATAAGAGACTCGAAGGGCTGCATGGCAAGGTCAAAGACGCGGTTGCTCATCTCAAGCCTTCTTGTGGGATACTCAAGAAGAAGTAATCGCGGCTCGAGCATGGCGTGCCCGGATGACGGATCGTGTCGCTAGTCGGGCGCCGGGTCCGGCGCCGCCTTGGTAAATTCCTCGTCTTTCATTTCCCGGAATCCCATCTCCGACAGAATCGCCGGGAAAGCTTCATGCGAGTAGATCTGCCAGCTCCCCGGCAGATCGGGGACTTCGATTAGCGCGGCGTCGATTCCGGTCAGCAACTTATCGACAAACGCAGGCGGCCGAAATGCCAATAGGGGCGCGAGCACGGATGGCCAACAATAGCCGAGCATGCCGTTTGCCTGCCCTTCCGGCGGCATCGACCCGTCCAGATTCAGTCGTGTCGCCGCCTGGAGATGATCCGTCACAACGCGTGCCCCTTGTTCGGAAAACAGTACGACTACTGCGTCCCGATCCCACGCGGCACTTAGCAATTCACGCCGATCCAGCGGAACCGTTGGTGGAATGATCAGCGGGGAATTGGCCATCGCCACTTCGTGAGGCAACCAATCAAACAACGGTATGAGAAGGTCCGGCGGGGGAGTTGGCTGGAGTTTACTCTTCTTGAAATCGACGATCAGATAAGTGGAGAACCGTTCACATAAGGGCCGCATCACGGCAGCCACCGTGGCAGGATCGGAAATCGTGGCGGCAACCGCCCGGGTCAGTTCGGACTCGCAGCGTTCCACTCGGTATGATGGTCGTGGCAAGGATGCGTCCAGGGTAATGCGGGATCTATCGCGTACCGCGGTCGCGTCCGCGGCAGGCCCCGCGTCATCCGTCGAATCATTCCCCTCGACTCGGATCACAAACTGTGTGGCCCCCGCAACAAGCACGGCACCGTCACGAACAACGGCCTCCTTGACGAAAACACCATTCAGTTTCGTGCCATTGGTGCTATCAAGATCATGCAACAATCCCTTGCCATTCGTGTGTTCGAGCGAGAAGTGTACGTCGGACATGATCTGATCATCGGTGACGGCCACGTCGGCCCACTCCGTACGTCCGAACGTCACGACCTGACCGGGGCGAATGGCAAGCTTGCGGCCTCTCTGGGAACCAGAACCGATTTGGACGACAATACGCATGGACGTCGTTTCCAACTAGCCGCAGGATCTTTGACCTGTCTTGGAATCGTCGGCCTCGTCTGGTTTGGTTGGCGCAGCTTCCTGGGGCTCTTCGGGTGTATTGGGGGACGCTCCCGGGCCAGATCCAGCCGATCCACCGCTATTGATGTTAACCAATGTCCCAAATATGTCGACACCCATCGGCGTAATACTCACAAAATTGCCTCCCACTTTGAGTGTCAACTGCATCGTCGCCTCGACAACCACATTCATACCGCCCTTGATATGGATGTCGCCCGCACTGGTTTCGAGCGCACAGTCTCCCGTCACGGTCTCGTGATGGTCCCCCGCAACGGTTTCGGATAAGCTGCCATCTACCTTGTAATTGGAATCCCCCTCAACGGTGACATGCAATCCGTCCGGCCCGATTTTTCGTAACTCCTGTTTCTCAATCACTACCTCAAGTTTGCCGCCGTCGCCGCCGCCCACCATCAACTGAAGATTCCCTTCCACGTGTTCCACGCAATTGCGTTTGATGTCAACGTGTTGATCCTGGTGGACCAGGACGCGCCGGTCGCCACCTTCCGTCGTGCCAATGATCTCATGCTGATTGCCAAGCACGCGCTCGAATCGGTCCTTCTTGACGCGCGTGTCCAAATTACGCTCGGCGTGGATAAAGATCTGCTCCTCATCCTTCTTGTCTTCAATTCGGATTTCGTTGAATCCGTCACCGCCACTGGACGAGTTGGTCTTGAGGTAGGACTTCGTTTTCTCGTCCGGCAGCGTATAGGCCGGCATCTGGTCGGCGTTGTAGACTTGACCAACGATCAAGGGCCGATCAGGATCACCCTCCAGATACGTCACGACCACTTCCTGGCCGATGCGAGGAATCAGCATGCTGCCCCATCCGCGTCCGGCCGAGCCTTGCATGCATCGAATCCAGCACGAGCTTTTGTCATCCTCCTGGCCATAGCGATCCCAGAAAAACTGAACCTTGACACGACCGTATTTATCCGGCCAGATCTCTTCTCCGGCGGGCCCAACCACCCGCGCGGTCTGCGCGCCCTGGATGATCGGTTTTGGGGTCGTCCGATCGGGGCGAAGCACGACACTGTCCGGAACACACTGAAAACTATTGGAAAAAGTAAACTGCTGCGCCGTGTGGTCGCCGGATAATTCGTCAATCCCAGCCGAATGCACGATCGAAGTGATGACATAGGACTTGCCGGACTCGGCCTTGCTGATATGGTCTTTTACCCGGAACTTGCCGCCCGGACGGAAGGACCGGCAGATGCTCGAGCCCGAAGCCACGTCGTGGGCGACCTCCACCTGTTCCATGCGCTGCCGTACCAGATTGTCCCCGGCTGCCTTCTCGGTATACTCCCCCGGGTAATCGAAGATCTCGTAATCCTTGACCTTGTCCAATTCGACGGTAGTTTGCGTGTCGCTATCTAAACTCGACTTGGGTTTTTCGAAGTTGTAGTCGGTGTGCGCATACTTACCCGGACAAAACTCGACCTGGTGTTGCCACTGGGTGAGCAAATCGAGATGTCCGGCAATATTACGACGCAGCGTGACTTCGTTCTCGTCGCAATCCTCGTAGGCGCTGACACTGTCGGCCACCACCATCGTGTGTTTGCCGTCCTCATGTTTGAAGAAATAGAAGATCCCATACTGCTCCATCAACCGGGACACGAAATTGAAGTCGGTTTCACGATACTGGACACAGTATTCCAGCGGATCGTAATTGCCCGTCAGCTTGCCAAGGTCGAAGTTCGTGAATCCTGCCGATTCGAAAACGGCCTTGAGAATATCCGGGATTTTCTTCTCCTGGAAGATCTTGCAGTCCGCCGTGCGCGTCAGCAGCCACAGTTCGGGCACCACCTCGGCTCGGTAGCCGCTGAACCGATCGCCGGTACCGACATACGCGAATCGATTCACGATCCCGTTGAAGAATCGCTCCGTCCCGTCCGGAAAGCGAACCGACACGGTAAGACTTTTGCCAACAATCTTTTTCGGGTCAATTTCGGATTCGTCTGACAGGAGCTCGAGACTGAAATGAAAGAGATGGGAGACACTCTCCTCACCGTGGAATGACTTGAGATACAGGACGTCTTTGCCCAACGGCGTCTTGACCGAAATCAGATAGTCATCTTGCGTATAAAGAGGCATCGAGTATGTCTCACCTGCAGGAACACGGACCGTCAGTCGCCACGACCGGCCAAGCCCATTCCGGCTCATCCAGAACCTCGGCTGTCCTACTTGCGCAGCCCACTCCCGTCGAGTATCGTTGACCAACAGACGCGCCCGTCGGCGTCGAACATACACCGTTCCCGCATCGCTGCAGAGATCGGCGAACCTGCCGTCCTATCTCCAGGGCAGATTCCAGCGCGAAGACGCGCGCCGATGCTTTCCGTACCAGGAAAGCAACCAGCACATCGCCGGCGGCGGGCAATGTCATAAAGCACCACCCGTCGCCAGTGACCGTACTCGTTGTCCCGCTACGATTCCCACCATGATAGCTACTAGTTGGCATCAGCCTGCGAGTCATAGGTTGCGGGGAAGTTTCCGTCTTCCGAGCCGTCCTCCTTGTACTTCTTGTAGTTCCACTCGATTTTCGTGTAGTTGAGCGTAATATCCTCCGACGGTGTCGGTGCCTGATCGCTCGTGCCATGGAAGTTATAGCTGGTGACAATCACATCACTCAGCTTGATCTCCAAGTTGGTCACGTTTTTCTTGTTAATCATGCTGCACAAGTGGATCACGACTTCGTCCATAAAGGTACCTTGCGCGCAGGCCAGCATCATCTTGGGGGACGAACTGTCCCACGTTTTGCTGACGACAATATCCGCCAGCATGGTCGTGCCATTACTTCTCTGAACACCCGTGGCACCCTCGGAAATCGACCGGGCGATCGGCATCGAAACCGCATCCACATAGATCCATCCGTCGTGGTTCTGTTCCTTGCTTTCGCCCTTAATGTCCGGCATCTGAATGTAAGCAGGCATCGTACTCTCCAATAGCCAATACGGACCCAGAAACAAGTTTTTCACGCTCGCGGAACAACCGTGACGTGACGCCGGGACATGGAACCTGGCCGGCACTCGAATTTTGCCCGTGGCACAAGTCAACCCGGTAACGTCGCGTCACCTTGAGTAGTTATCGCGGGAAGCCGACGTCGGTTGCGTGAAATCCCAAAAACAAAAAAACTTTCCGGTTTCCGCGCGTGCCAAAACGCCGATTGTCCCCGAAGGACTACCCGATTTCGTAGTGAAATAGGCCATCCTCGCTGACAGATACGTAAACACGCTGAATTGCCTTGCCATCCGCCATGTAGGCCAAGAACTCCGCGGATAACTCGGGCAAGAGTGTACGCGTGAGGATATGGTCAACATTGCGGGCGCCGGTATCGACCTCCGTGCAACGCTCCGCGACACTGGTCACGACTTCTGGTGTATAATTAAACTCAGCTCGGTACGTATCGCGAATGCGACGACCGATTCGCCCGAGTTGCAGTTTGACGATCATGCGCATCGTCTCGTCGGACAGTGGGAAGTAGGGGACCACTTTAAGTCGCCCCAGGAACGCCGGCTTGAAAGTCTTCATCAATTCTGGATGAAGTGCATCACTGAGCCCTTCGGGTGAGGGTTGTGTTTCCGGATCCGAACAGAGTTTCATGATCAGATCGGTACCCGCGTTGGAGGTCATCAGGATGATCGTGTTTTTGAAATCGATGTCGCGTCCTTCGCCGTCGCGCAGCGTGCCTTTATCAAACACCTGGTAAAAAATATCCTGGACACCCGGGTGTGCCTTTTCCATTTCGTCCAAGAGCACGACACTATAAGGGCGCCGGCGGACCGCTTCGGTCAGGACGCCACCTTCGCCGTAACCAACATATCCCGGCGGCGACCCCATGAGCAGCGAGACCTTGTGCTCTTCCTTGAATTCCGACATGTTGATCACGGTCATATTCTGATCGCCCCCATACAGGAGTTCGGACAACGTGATCGCGGTTTCCGGTTTGCCGGTTCCACTCGTCCCGACCAATAAGAACACACCGATCGGACGCCGCGGATCGGTCAGTCCGGCGCGTGACGTACGAATCGCCTCGGCAATCGCATCCAGAGCGGAATCCTGTCCGACGATCCGCTGCTGCATCAGTTCCTTGAGCGATAGCACGGTCTTGATTTCATCCGAGACCATTCGGCCGACGGGAATCCCGGTCCATCCGGAGAGCACATCCGCGACCGACTGGCCACTCACGCCGACCTGCATGAGGGGCTGCTCGCCCTGCACGGCCCGTAGCTCGTCGTCCAGGGTCTTCAGTTCGGTACGAAGTGCGTCCAATTGTTCCTCGGTCGGCTCTGCCAAGCTATTGTCTTCCGTCGTTTGCGGGGTGTCCGGTGCGGCAGGAAACGCCTCATTTTCGCGATCGGGCTCGTCCTCTTCCGAACCGCCCTCAC
>CAZSOG010000196.1:0-7550 GCA_964607555.1 uncultured Pirellulaceae bacterium
AATAAAACTTCTTAAGCACGTTGGTTACTCCGATCCAAGAGGACTGAAATCACTTTCCGCCCAGCGCCGCTGCTCAAATGACAAGCGATGAAACAAGAGCCCGATGGGGACCAGCATGAGTCCAATGACCAAGGCCAACCAGTAGCGCAATCGGGGCACGCCTTGGTAAATGGCGATTTGCACCGGCGTCGCCGTGCTTGCCCACAAGCCGGTTACCGCCGTGCTCGCGGTCGGTATCGTACTCCGAGACGGCAGCGCGGACGCCGTCCGGGGCGCATGGACGGTGGCCTGCAATGTATACATGCCTGCCGGCATGCGTGAGAAGTACTTCGCACCGACAAGACGCGTGCCATGCCGCGCATCGACCGCAATGCCAAACGATCGCGCCGTGCCGGTTTTCGCGTTGTAGATTTTTCCCTCGAAATAGAAGGCGCGGGGTGGTGTCGGGCCCGAACATAGGATGAACACATTGCCGAGACTCTTGAGCGCGAACGGCTTTTCCGAGAAAAATGTCGTATCGGTCTTTCCCGCCGGGATGACGAGCGTTTGGTCAACCACTTTGCGATTGGCCGCCGTCAAGTAGACGAGCGTGCCGGCCAGCAATGCGGCGAACAGCATGCCGAGGGCCATGGGCAGCAGACTGGCGTACGGGTACGGCTGGTTGGGCGCCACGGTGGTCGGCTTACGCAGGTGCTTCAATCCAAATGCGTGCTGGACTTCGTCGGATGGAACATAGGTGTTCAAGGTATAGTTGACTTCGCGCGCCGCGGGCAGGTTGTCGGCAATCGGTGGCCGCCGGCCGGATGTTTTGGAGACCAGCTCGGCAATGGCACTGCGCAGGTCATCGGGCAACTGCTCGATCGTGGAATTGCGCGCCGTGACTTCGGCCGGAATCGACTCTTCGCGCGACAACATCAAGGGTGGTTTAACGAAATCGGCCCCTTTCACACGTTCGCCGATCCGCACTTTCCAGTAGAACTCGCCAAGCACGGACGTCACCACCGGCGTCGAGCGTTCAAACAGCCGAAACGTCCTGCCCTTGTAACGGGCTGAATAGAACCCGATATCCACTTCGGCGGGCGATATGGGGACGCCCAAGTTCCAATGTCCAACATTGTAGATCAGCCAATGGAACGGCTTGCGCGGGGTATACAGCAAGTACTCTTGCCATCGCCAGGTCTCGCCCTCATACGTGGTCTGCCGCTGGAGAAACCCGATCACCGTGTAGTGGCGGCCACGCAGCGTGCCCTGACTGCCGAGCGGCAGCACGGGACGCACCTTCTCCTGTTTCAGTGTCTCCAGATACTTGAGATTCCCCTGCTCGATATCGAGCAGCGAATCGCAGTAGGGGCACACGACGCGTTCGCTTTCATCCGGTGCTTTCAGGTCGAGCGAGCCGCCACAATGGGGACAGTTGACCGCAACCGCGGTGACGATTCGTTGCTGTTCGCGTGATTCGGCATGCGCGATGCCGAGCCGTTCGAGCGAGAATTCACGGCCCACATAGAGTGCCGGTGGGGTGTCGCTCGTGTCGAGGGTCGCGAACGCACCATTTCGGCCAACCAGATCCGCGTACGTATATGATTCCGCCGGGCGAAAGGCGTACGGTATTTCGCCCTCGGCCGACACGGCCGTGGCAACTCCAACCTCCGCGACCTTCATGCGCCCCGTGCCGGGGATGATAACCTCGTCCTCGACTTGCAGTTGTTCAATCACGGGCGTGGAATGATCGGCGGGTAACTTCTTTCGAAACGTTAAGTAGAACCGGCCTTGGGCTTCGGCCAGCCACCCCCACCGTTTGCCGCCGCGAAATGCCACGTACCATTCATCCCAGACACCGCCGGCCGGGTGACGCAACTGCACACGTCCAGTCACCTCGAAAGGTACGCCCTTGACATTCCCCTCGAGACCGACCTGTAGCGGCGAGTCCGTTTGCACCAACTCGGCAACTTTGCCAAAGTCCTCGAGTCGACCGTCGGCCCGACCCGCGACCGTTCCGCAACTGGCGCAGACGGTGACCATTGAGTTGGCCACGCCAAATTCGATCGGTGCTCCACACCCAGGACAAGACGATTCAAACCCCACGTCGCGTTCTCCCTCGGCGTCGCACGCTTTCGCGTGCCGGGATCAATGCCACACGGGTGAGATTGTATCAGATTCCGCATCGAACCCCAAGCAGGAGACCGCGTCGAGATTTGCGTCGCGTGCCACCGTGATTTCTTTCCGGGCCGAAGCCTTCTCGACATATACGGGCTCTTGAAAGACGTTCTGCACGACGAACAGCGATACGAAACTGATGATGGCGGCAGCGATGGGGGTCGACACCCAGCCCGACGCCACGCGTGTCAAGACGCCCCAGCGAAATTGGCGCAGTGCTTTGCCGCCGCTTTGTACCAAGGCTATGCCCAAGACGGCGCCAATCACCGCCTGGCTGCTGGAAACAGGAATCAACGGGATGCGCACACCCCATTGACCCGTGAACTGTTGCAACGTCGTCGACGAGAACACGAAAAGCACCAGCGAATGGGAAATAACGACCACCCAGGCGGCCACCGGGTTCAGCGGCATCAGACTCGAGCCGACGGTCATCATGACGCGTCGCGAATACGTGAATACGCCCACCGCGATCGCGATCGCGCCGACAAAAAATAGCTGTTGGACGCCGGAAACGGCGATACCGTATCCCAGGGTGACATCGTGAAATGGATTGGACGCCATGAAGACGCCCATGACATTGGCAATATTGTTGGCGCCCAAACTGTACGCCCCGAAGGCCCCCGCGAGGATCAAACCCCAGCGCGTGCACCAATCGCGTGTCAGCAGATGCGGGCGACACCAGCGCAAGACCCGCACCGTGATGAGATAGAGGCATGCCGAAAACAGGGCCCCGAGAATCGGGCAGGCAACCCATGTCCCGACGATCTGTGTCAGGGCATCCAGGTCGGTTGGCGAGTTGCTGAACAGGTTCCATCCGACGATCCCCCCAACAATCGCCTGCGTCGTCGAGACGGGCAGCCCGAGACGCGTCATCCATGAGACGGTGACCGCCGCGGCCAACGCCACCGTGAATGAGCCGGCCAGCGTATTAACGGCACCCAGTTTACCCAGTCCGTGCGCGGCGCCGGCGCCGCCCAAGACCGCGCCCAACACCAAAAACACGCTGCAAATCCACGCCGCTGTCGTGAAACGAATCATGCGGCTGCCGACGGCCGTGCCAAACACGTTCGCCGCGTCGTTGGCGCCGAGCGACCAGCCCAGAAACAACCCGCTGGTCAGAAAGAAAAGCACCGCGCCCATGCGTCAACCTCCACCGTTACAGGGACCGCTTGATCGCGTAGATCGTTAACCGGTCGCCGCAATCCTCGGCAGCGTCCGCGATCTGGCTGACCCCTTGGATATGTGCGCGCAAGTGGAGTTTCTGTGCGAGCGGCATGTCGTGCGCGAAAATCGCCTTGCGCAAACGCAGCGTCACTTCATCCGACTCCGCTTCATAATGACCGATCTTGTGGATGTGATCGCGAATGTTCGGCGCGTCGCGAAAAAATGCCCGCGCTGCCTGCACCGTCTGTTCGCAGCTCTCCGTGACGATCGCACCCAGATCAATCACGCCGGAACGAAACGCGTCCGGGACATCCGGCCGCTCAACGACAAACCCCATCAGACTGCTCTTGAAGTCATCAAGCAGGTCATCGAGGTCGCCGAGCAAGTTGAGAACGTCGCCACGCGATTCGGGGATCAGCATTTCCGCGTACAATGTTGTTTCGATCGACCGGCGCAAGTCGTCAGCGTGATGTTCCAGCTCGGTGATTTGCGCCAGTTTTTGTTCCGCGATTTCCAAACGCCGCTCGATGCATGCCCGCAACCCGCGTTGGAAGATCAGCCCACCGCGCGACACCGCGTCCAGAAACTCATCGATCTGGCCTTGCAGCGCGCGCGTGCGTCCAAACGGAGACAGTCGGTGAACCATGTGCTTGCTCCTGTATTCGTCATCGTCAACGGCCGGCAAAGTCGTGACGCTTGACACGAATAGTCTATCATATCGCAAGTCGATCCGAAGTCGGTCCCGGGTTCGGCACGTCATCATGTGGGCCGCGAACTACACTTCAGTGGCAATGGGTGCCGATTGATGTATCCTCGGACCGCGGCAAACTGGAATAATCCGTATGACCGATCCCTACCCACACGCGACCGATCGCACGCGGCGGCGTGTCGTCCACGTGATCAATGGTGAGTTCTACTCGGGAGCCGAACGCGTCCAGGACCTATTGGGACGACGGTTGCCCGATCATGGATTCGATGTCACGTTCGCGTGTGTCAAGGCGGGACGATTCGACGAGCTGCGTCGCTACCGCGCGGCGCCGGTCGAGCAGCTACCGATGCGGCGGCGCATCGATACGCGTCCGGTCCGGCGGCTCGTCGCGTTGATTCAAGAATCGAAAGCGGCACTGCTCCACGCACACACACCGCGTTCACTGATGGTCGCGCGCATGGCCGCGCTGCTCGCACACGTTCCCTTGATCTATCACGTGCACAGTCCCACGTCGCGTGATACCACGCAACCGTTGCGGAACTGGCTGAACAACACGGCCGAACGGTTCAGTCTGCGCGGTGTCGACCGGTTGATCACCGTATCATCGAGTCTCGCCGCGCATATGCGGGCCGAAGGTATTTCAGCGGCACGCATTGCGACCGTTCCAAACGGCGTGCCCGAACTCGAGCCAATGCCCGGCCCGCGTCCTACTCCCAGCGGTACATGGACACTCGGGACCGTCGCGCTGTTCCGACCACGCAAGGGGCTGGAAACACTATTGGAGGCCGTCGCGCGCATTAATCGCGTGACGCCGCGCGTGCGTCTCCGAGCCATCGGCGCGTTCGAGTCCGAGTCCTACGCAGCTCGCATCCATGCGCTGGCCGCGGCACTCGGCATCGAATCGCTAATCGATTGGACCGGGTTTTGCCGCAACGTGAGCGATGAACTGCGCACGCTTGACCTGTTTGTCCTGCCGAGTCTCTTCGGCGAAGGCCTGCCGATGGTCGTCCTGGAGGCCATGGCGGCCGGAGTCCCGGTCGTGGCGACGCGTGTCGAGGGCGTTCCGGAGGCGATTCGGGACGGACAAGATGGCGTGCTCGCCGAACCGGGAAACGCCGAAGACCTGGCTCGAGCGATCGACACGGTCCTCTCCGGGACGGTCGATTGGCAGCAGCTGCGTGACTCCGCAATCGAGCGCCATCGTAGTGAATTCTCGGACCACCGAATGGCCAGACAGGTGGCGGACGTCTATCGATCCGTGTTGGCGGCCAAGGCGCCAGGTGGCAGCGCCGGCGTTGTCCGTGACGCGGCATTGGAGCATTCGCGAGGTAGGGTGTGACAAGCTCACGCGAACGGTCGCTGCCATTTGGAACCCGCTCGGTACGTGAGCGCGGGCACACCAGAATGTACTCGTCGCCGGGCGTCTGTCCGCGTGGATCACGCGTCAGCATCGGTGACCACGGCCTGTCGCATTCGGTCCGGGAAATCCGGGAACGCGGTCAGCACGCGTGTCCAGTTCGGAATCGCTTGACCACCGGAAGGATCCGACAAGAACATCTCACCCGCGACCGTGACCCGATCGGCAAACCCCTCGACCGCGTGCTCCTCGGCATGCCGATCAAAGACCAGTCCGTTGATCAGGGCATCCGCGTGATATTGGCGAATCGCGTCCTGGGCCATGCGCAGGTAGGCCGAACGCAGAGTCGTGAAATGGCCACGATCCGTCACGACACCGCGGCTGGCGAGTGTGCGGAATACCGTGGTGAGGATGTCCGTTGCCATTTTCATCAATCCCTTGCCGGGATCATCAAGTGACAGGTTCTGATGCTTGTGCTCGTACAGACAGCAAAGATCCACCTGGCATACTCGTTTGACCGATGTATTGCGAAATACTTCGGCCAGCGTGCCGACCTCAAGCCCCCAGTCGCTTGGAATGCGGTTGGAGCGCGCCAGGTTGGCGGTCACGGCGAACTCGCCCGACAGCGGATAGCGAAAGCTGTCCAGATAACTCAAGAACGGATCGGGACCGATGATCGACATCAAAGCGCCCATCAGCGGTGCGACGAGCAAGCGGACCACACGGCCATGCATGCGATCCGTGCAGCGCGCATAGTACGCCTTGCAGAACTCAAAATCGAGACTCGAGTGTGCCATGGGAAGACAGAGTCGGCCGAGCAACTGGCGGTCGTAGCCGACGATGTCGCAGTCGTGCAGGGCGATCGTCTTGAGCTGTGAGTCCGCCAGCATGAAGCCGAACGCCGTCCAGACGGACCGGCCCTTGCCGGGCGTCGACAAATGGAAACCCGCATTGTTCAACTCGGCGTACAGGCCCTGAAAACTGGGGCCGTCCGTCCATAGGACCCGGGCCTTGGCACCAAGCTGGTCCACAATCGCCCGGGTTTCGGTGTAATCCGCGCGATCCGGTGCGACGCCCAATACAATCGCAATGGTGTCGACATAGTCGGCCCCCTGCAATTGTTCGATGATCTGGCGAAACGGCGCGGCACGCATGTCCGACGCCGTCACCGGCAAAACCAAACCGATCTTGTGGTTCCGAGTTGCTTTTGCGAGAAGCTGTTCGAGCCGGTCACGATCCGTGGTTCCAAGGTCATGCAATGTCGTGATACGGCCATGCTGATGAAAGTCCGTCATGAGTCGTCTCCTTTCCAGCATGATAGGCGACATGCGCCGACCGCAACAGCGGAATAGCTCTCTGTGGGGGCTACCGGCTTCACTCACCAAGCTCCCTGCCGCGCGAATTTAAGCAATTGGGGCAAGAGTTGCTGGACGGCGCGTGATCGGTGGCTTAACACGGATTTCACCGCATCGCCCAATTGCGCGAACGTGCGATGATACTCGCGAATCAAGAACAGAGGATCGTAGCCAAAACCTGAGCGTCCAGCCGGTTTGAAGGCGATGCGTCCAGCACAACAGGCTTCAACGTCGATTCGCGGGCTGCCGTCCGGGTCGGCCACGCAGATGTGGCAAACATAGCGCGCGGTACGATCTTCCGCACACACATGGGCCAACGCATCAAGAAGGTGTTGGTTGTTCTTGGCATCCGTCGCATCGGGCCCCGAATAACGCGCGGACCAGACCCCTGGGGCGCCGTCCAACGCATCGACCATCAGCCCGCTATCTTCGCCGATGGTCCAGCGGCACAAGTGTCGCGCTTGCCGGGCAGCCTTCAACCGCGCATTCTCGGCGAATGTGTCACCCGTTTCCTCGACCGCCAGAGCCTCCGGAAAGTCCGCCAACGTCCGCACGGTGAACTCGAATGGCAGAAGCAGGTCCTGAAGTTCTCGCCCCTTCTTGACGTTGTGCGTGCCGAGGACGATTTCGTGTCGGGAACTCATGGGTTGTCGATATCGTCAGTGGTGTTGTTAGATTCTTAGGCTGCCGGATGCGCGCACCGTGCGCGCACGTTTCCAAGCGAACAACGGGAGCGCTGCGGAACAAGGGCGCACTCCCTTGTGGGTTGCGGGCCACCCGCATTAGTGCCCTTATAGGGCAAAACTTG
>CAZSOG010000197.1:0-7539 GCA_964607555.1 uncultured Pirellulaceae bacterium
TGTCGGACGGTTTGTGAGTGAGGACCCGCTCGGGTTTGGGGCAGGCGATGTGAACCTCAATCGGTATGTGGGTAATGGACCGACCAGTGGCGTCGATCCAAGTGGGATGGTGTGGTGGAATCCATTCACCTGGTTCAAGTGGGGAATCGATTGGAGTGGACCGATCGATCAGGAGATCACCATCGTTCAACAGTTGAACAAGACGTTCGGAACCAAGCACACGCGATTGGATGCGTTTACTCCGGCGGAACGGGCACGGATTGAAGCATCACTTGGCAGAAGCTTCAATTGGGATAGCGGTAGCCCCGCGCATATTTGCGAACAAGAGCTGAAAACTCGCGACAAGTTTCTTGCCGGATCTGAAGGCTCACTGGTAGTATCCGGCGTAGCCGACGGGGCCGCTGGCGGGGCGTTGGCAGCGGGTGCCGCAGGAGGGGTCACTGCGTATGGAACAACGTTGCTGGGCGGTGGGACAACCACGGAGGCGACGGCGGTTGGTCTCAGTGTGGTTCCATCTTCGACACAAGCTGGGGCCATCGTCGGTATCGTTTATGGTGGCAGGGAAGCTGTGACCTCCCCTGACACGCGAACGGCGTTGAGCCGTGGAAGAAACACGGCGTTGAAAGACGGCATGCTGGTCGGAACATTCGAAGGCGTCATCGCTCCAAGTTTGACTCCCGGAAGCGCATTCATGCGATGGTTCGGACGTGGCGCCGCCGCAGACTCAGCGGTCGGTGCGTTGCCGCTGCGGCAGCGGTTTTTCTATGAAATTGGTAATCGCACGTATAGCACCTCGTTCTGGGAATCGCTCCCAGCGGACATTTGCGGTTCATCGCTTGATGTGACCGTCGAAAGGGGAGCGTACATCTGGTCTAATCACCCAATTCGCGCAAGTGTTGGTTGGTTGTATGACTTTGCAGCAGGTATTCGTTCAACGATTGGCAAAGGACCCGACGCCACGTTTCGAGCTTTCGTCCAACCATTCATCGACATTTTTGGACCGTAGCACAGAGGATATTACGCCATGTCGTTCTGGCAAGTATTCGCAATTACTCTGACCTTACTTGGATGTCTGGTTGGTGGTTTCTTGGCACGTACGATGGGATTCGGTTCTGTGGGAATTTTGGGCAGTGCGGTTGCTGGACTTGCTGGTGTATTCGTCGGCATTTCGGTATTAACGTATATATGTGGAATGTTTGCCATGCGCAGCATCAAGAAAAGCAGACACCCGTAGGAGCCTGGTCGTGGCCTGATGAAACGCTGTTTTTCAAGGGATTTGTTTTGTTGCGCTCAAACGGCCTTGGCGAAGTCCTTGTAGGTGGCTTGTCGCTTCAATGTTAGAGTCGAACCAATGTTCTGTATGGCTTCGCGCTCCAGGATACGGTTTGGTTCGTTAAAACCGAGTATCTTGGCGGTCACTTCGCCAACCGGCGTTCGCGGCTCGATGAGAATACCGTGCAAGACAAAATGATCAGCCCAGTGGTCGGTGCGTGGATTGAAGAATCGAGTCAATTCACCACTCGGCGCAATAGACCCGATATCCGTTCCCTTCGCGCGATTGCAAAACGTACATGCATATGCGAGGTTGTCAGCGTTAGTCGAACCACCATGTTTCTCCGCAAGCACGTGATCGACCTGGCATCCGAGATAAGTGTCGTCCTCGTGGATCAGGCAATACTCGCAAACATGATTTGCTCGTGATTGGACAAAACGGCGAAGGTCGGCAGCCACATAGCTGGTCATTGTCGCGAGCACAATGTTCGAGCGCGAGCCTTAGCAAGCCGCATGAGATGTTCAATCTTCATGAAGTGATCGAGTTCAGACGATTCTTCGGGCGTTAGGACGGACGTTTTCTCCTTGTGGATCAGTTCGGCGACGTAATCCTTGGTTTGTTGGGATGGTTCGAACCGCGCGACAGAATCCGGCGTTGTGCCAGCGGCGACGAGAGATCTGGGGTCAGATCTATTTTTTCTTTTTTTCGCGATTTGGTTTTGTCGATCTCACCGGGCGATCGGTCATCGTCGCCTCGATTGTGAGGAGCATGTGGCGGGATTTTGGCGACTTGCGCGGCATCGCATCCACACGGCTGGTCAGGTCGCCGACCTTCCGCAAAAAAAGGGGACGGGGGCAAGAAAACAAAGAAGGTGCCACGCCACTTGTTGCGAGGCATTGAACTGGAGCCACGCCACTTCTTGTGGCAATCTAGGCACGCGAGGAAGACGCCTCGGCGTTGGCCGCTGTCTGTCCGAATGGCCACACCGTTTCGGCATATCGCGCAGACATGTCGGCTCAACTCGGGATACTCCGCCAGCTAGAAGCTGTTCGGGGTCAGGTCTATTTTTTCTTATTTTGTCCGCGCACGGTCTGGTTCGCGGCACTCTTGATTGCATTATCTGCGTTCATCCGCGGTTTTAAGACTTCCGCGTCGTGAACGGTGTCTGCGATTCTCCTTGCCGAAAATGGCTACTTGCCCGCTTGCAGGCGATCTTCGTGTTCGACCTTGCCCTGGGTGTTGTACCAGCGAAATGTGAGGGTGGGAACACCATTTTCACGCGCGACCGTCGCGGCGAGAAAGCCACCGATCACGTGCAGGTACCGGTGGTATTCGGGACGAAAATCGCTGTCCTTCCAGCCGCCGGCGTGTTTGTCACTGGCCGGCCCGCACGAATATTCGCGCACCTTGGTCGTCGGATGCACCGACAGATACTGCCAGTGGCGGTCGCCACAGACGACGACCATGTTCCGCTGGCTCGCGATGAATTTGCGCAACAGGTCGCCTTCGTAAGTGAAGTTCTTATTCGCGTAATTATCGTGCTTGTTGGCACGGTCCGGGCCAACCATCGGTGTGGGGCTGATCAGGATCCGGAACGTCGCATCGGACGCTTTCACCGTCCGTTTGAACCACTCGATTTGCCGTGCTCCCCAGATCGTCTTGCCCGGCCCGTCAGGCGCGTTATTGGGACTGCGGAAATCACGCCCTTCAACCATCCAGATTTGCAGGTCCTTCCCCCAGCGACGCGTGCGATACGTGCTGGCCCCCATCGGCACCTCGTATCGAAATATCTCTTGCCCCTCCTTGAACGTCAGTTGATACATGTACTTGGTCTGCATACTGGGCCAACAGTCATTCATGAACGTGTCGTGATCGTCTTTCAAAAAGTAGCTCGCCACTTGCCGGTGGAAGTCAACGTTGGTCGGCAAACTGTAGGTTCGCTGCCAATGGTAGCGCGCAAGTGCCGGACTCTTCGCCAGTCGATCGTAATAGACGATGTCACCCGTGTGCACGAAGAAGCTCGGATCCAACTTGAGCATCAGCGGATAAATCTTGTATCCGGCGGGTAGATCGCGGTCCTTGTACGCCTGCCCGGTGGACACGGTGAACACGACGCGCGCCGGATCGTCCGGCTTGGGCGCCGTGATGAACTTGCCATCCAGCGATTCCCCGGGTACGTCACCCGTCGCAGCGCGCGATTCCACACGCAACTGGTAGTGACTGTTTGGCTTCAGATCATCGATTGTGAACTGGCACGTGAAGTCACGCTTGGGATCCACCGGTGTCCAGGCCGTTTGTTGCCAGGGTATCGAGCCAGCCGGACGATAATTAACGCGCACCTGGCCCGCCATCCCCGGCGCCGCGCCCGGCAAGTCGCCGGCACCCGTCCCATCCGGATACTCCAAGCCCACGACCTCGTTCCGACGCGACTTGTTCTGTGCGTTCTTGGCATACAATATCTTCACCATCGGCCGATCTTCCGAATTCCGCCGGGCATTGCGAGTGAGCCGTGTCCAAATGATCGCCGAATGGCTGGTGACTTCGCCCACCTTGAATCCGGTCGCCATGAACGGGCCGACGTCGGCCGAGACCCCACCAGCGGGCATGCCGCACACGACGGCGAACAAACTTGTCGCAAGAACAACGGTGTGACTAATGCGGGAGGCCCGCAACCGACAAGGGAGTACGCCCTCGTTCCGCGGCGCTTCCGTTGTTCGCTTCGAAACATGCGCGCCCGGTGCGCGCATGTGGCTGCCTGAGAATCTGATGCGCGTCATGGGGTATCTCCGTCTTTGATCGGCTCCAAGGCGATCCAACAACGGTTCAAATAACTGCATTCACAACCGGCGGTCGCGTCTGGGACCAGGACGATCCCACCGACCGGCAGCGTGTTGATCCAGCAACCGGGGCGCATCCCACCGTAGTTCACCGTCGTCCGCGCGCCGGCAAGATCATAGTAGCCGAGCGTCGCCGAGCGGAATAACAGCATGTACTTCGAGCTGGCCAGTATACCACATCCGTAGGACCGTTTGAATTCAAACGGGATCGGCTTTCCGGTCATCAAGTCCCAGGCACCGCCTTGGGCATAGATCGTACGGTCGTTGATCATTGGCCGGGAAGCATAGGTGGCTTTAATATCCCAGAGTTGCGTACCGTCACTGAGTCGGAAAGCGGCCATGCGTCCGCCCACTTCGGAATCCAGTCGGAAACGGGTCGGTTGATAGCTCATCAGCACCACATCATGGACGGTGCTGATCGCCAGCATCGTTCCATAAATATCGCGTTGATTTCGCCACAGAATTTTCCCGGTGCGCGCGTCGAGTGCGATCAGTGTCCCGGTTGGCTGTGATTGGGGTTTGTGTTTTTTCACGCGATCGAACAGCGCGAGTGGCCGGTCGATCAGGACAACTTTGTTATGCGCGATCGCGATAGCATTGTGGCGGATGGAATCATGCGCGACGTATCGCCAAAGCAGTCTGCCGTCATTTGGATCCGTGGCGAACAGTGCGGTGGATTCGGTGAACAGTTTGGACATGTCACCGCCGCGGTTCACGAAGCGGTAGGTCACAATGTGTTGGTTGTTCGCTTCGGAGCCAAACAGGATATCATTGTCGAATGCGATATAGCCCCAGGCATGGCGCGGCTTGTCTGGCGCCGCGGACGGATCGGGGGTCGCGTATTTTCTGATCACGGTGCCGGTCGCCGCATCCAGGCGGAAGCACTGTTGGCCGCGGCGCAGATAGATACTGCCGTTGCCGATGCAAAAGTTGCTTCCCGTGCCGGCAACACCCATCAGCTCGTCGCCGTTGTATGCCGTCAGCACACCGGGTACTTCGAACCGCCACAGTTCATGGCCGTTGTACGCGTTGACGGCGATCAGGCCGTTGAGTCCTTCGTGGAAGAGGCGTCCGGCGCTGAACAGCGGCGCCGGTGGACGACCATGCCGTTGCGATAATTGAAAATCGATGTCGCGATACCAGAGCAGCCCCAGTTTGCCGCGGACGTATTCGTCCTGGCTGTTCGCCGTGTTGGCCGGGTCCGCGTACTGATGGGTCCAGCTGCCGGCGCCGTCCAGGCCGCCGCGAACAACCACGTTCATGTCGCCAGGTGGCCCCAGGCAGAGGACGCCCCCGTAGGGGCGCTGCGCGCGCCGCGCCGCGCGCGCGGAAACGGTGGCGGCACCGGCGTGAATCGATCGCCCGGAGACGATCAGGTCCGCGAAATAGTCCGGATACCCGGTGTCGGCCAAGGCGCGTCTTTGCACCTGCACGCGGCTGCCGTAGAGTCCCGCATCGAGCAAGCGCCGACGTGCCCGATCGACATTTGCCTGGTCGGCATCCACGGCGATGATCCGAAGCTCGGTTTGTTTCGCTAATTCGACCGCCAGCGTGCCATCGCCACACGCCAGATCCAGGCAGTAGCCGGTTGTCACGCCGGTTGCGCGGATGATCTGTTCGGCCGCGCGAGCCGCCGGCGTTGATGACGACGATGCGACCGCGCGCACCGACTGACCTGTCGAGTCCATCGCTGGCGCGGCGGCAACCGGTGCGGCGGAAAAGCAGTCAATAGTCCCCTGGTCGGTACTGACCAGCAGCCGATCGCCGACCACGGCCAGGCCGTGGGCCATTCCCTGGACCACGGTCTGCCAAATGACTTTCTGTTCCTTCGTATCGAATATGGCAACGCGCCGGTTACCGCCAAGAATCACCTGATCGCCGGCGACGACCAGCGCCACGGCGTGCGGGATGTGTTTCGCGGTCCACTCTGGTTGCAACGATCGAATCGTCGTACGTTGGCCCTTTCGGTCGAGGCTCTGTTTTTCCGTCCAACGATACGCGGCCAGCGTATCGCCAGCCGCACGGACAATCCCATCACCAAACGCCGCGATCGCGCCCGTGCCCAGTTTACTGAGCAACTGCCCGTCGTCCGAGCCGAAACTCAAGCCACTGTTGAAGAAAATGCCATTGACGGCCATCGTCGGCGATTCGCCATTATGCCCGTATTTCTGCAGGTGGAAGTACTCGAAGCGACCGGTCTTTCGATCGAATGAAGCGGGCACGGCGCGCCCCGTCGGAACTAGCAGATGGTCGCCGGAAACGACCAGATAACCTTGTGCCGATACACCACTCTTGGCCTCGGCCGTCGGATGAGGTTGGGGCATGAACATCGAACCGCACTCGGAATTGCACCAGCGTTCGACACCTGTCTCGGCGTCCAACGCGTACAGGTAAATGCCCTCGCTTGGCCAGATCCCGGCGGCGAAATAGACGACGTCATCGGCGATCACCGGGCCGCCACGCGCCGGCCATTTGGATATCATCGATGCGTTGCCTAAAACCTGATCATTTGACGCCGCGCCGCGTTTTTTCCAGAGGAGTGCGCCATCCGTCAAGCGGAGTGCGTACAGGAACCCGTCATCGCTTGCGACGAACGCGCGATCGCCCCAAAGTGCCGGCGCGAAGCGAATCGGCCCCTCAGTGAAAAAACGCCACACCTCGTCGCCGCTGTCCGCGTCCAGCGCATGGACAACTCCGTCGACACTGCTGCCGAAGATCACACGTTGGTCATTGGCGACGACCTGGAACGCTCGATCGAACGTCATTCGCCGGCTGCGTGGCCACGCCGGCCGCGGCGCGTGCGTCGCGGCGTAGTGCCACTGCGCGTACAGCGGCACATGTACCGGACCGTCCACGCGCGCCGTGCGCGCCGCGTCACCACGAAACAAGGGCCAATCGGCCGCCCGTGATATCGTGCCTAACGCGAGCACGAGCGCGAGTGTGACCATGCCCGGAACAAAGGGGCGGCGGTGAATATCATGTCGATTTCGCGGCATTCGTATGGTTCCTCGGTTGTTGATGGTCTTTGGAAGCGACGATCGTAACTGTTCACGAACCAGAAGAAAAAGAACACTAATCGACGCTAATCCGTGCTAATATTGGAAAACATCATTTTGAATTAACTTCGACTTTTCTACCACCTGCCGGATTTGTGTTGCGTGTTGCAGACTTTCTAGATGATACCGTATCCGGACCGTCTCGCGATACAGGAGACCTTGTCAAATCGGGCCGGTTTCCTGGATCCCGCCATGCCGAAAGTATTTGCTTGACAAACGAAAACGTCATATATTCGTAACTGTTCACGGACCAGAAGAAAAAGAACACCAATCGACGCTAATCCTCACTAATATTGGATTACCTCTCTTAAAATGCCCTCGACTTTTCTACGACCTACCGGGTTCATGTTGAGTGTTGCAGACTGTCCAGGGC
>CAZSOG010000198.1:0-3667 GCA_964607555.1 uncultured Pirellulaceae bacterium
TTCTTCTCATTCTTCCTATTCTCCTGAAGGGCGAAGAGACGGTCGCTGAATCAGGTATTGAATTCGCAGACATCTAGAATCTGACAAACTGCCAGATGCAACATGCAGATTGAATGGGCAATTGTCGGGTGTCTGCGATTCCTGTGACAGGAACGCCGCGGAACAAGGGCGTGCTCCCTTGTGGGTTGCGGGCCTCCCGCATCAGGCAAGAGCGGTTGTCGGTCCGGCACCCAGCGATCTATGATATCAGGGAGGCGAAACACGGGAGCAATCAGCGCGCAAGGCGGACACAATACCGCCCGTGCTGGGCGTTTTTCCGCGTCTTCGACGGACGCGGGCGTCCGGCGTATATATACCGCGGCCTGCCCATGTTTGATACGTTCAGCTAAACCCAGCGTTGCAAGCATGTGCCTTGTCGCGGGGATTCATTGGTGTCGTTCCTGGCTAGTCGGACTAGATCTGAACGCGATTATTGAAAAAAACGCTCCGCCTAAAAACGGAAAATCCCCTCTATGGGGTGTATTTATGGTCTATATATTAAGGGGTCTCACGGTTTGTGCTGGGTGCACCGTGACGGCCACGGACGAGTGGGTTGATGACGTTGTCGATCTGGCAGCGGGCCTGCGATTCGACAACTAGATTCGAGCAATGGGAGTGAAAAAAGTGGCACAAGCGGAAACCAAGAAACTGCCGTATAAAGTCAAGGATCTGTCGCTGGCCGATTGGGGCCGTCGTGAAATCATGCTGGCGGAAAACGAGATGCCGGGACTCGTGGCCCTGCGCAAGAAATACGGTCCCCACAAGCCGTTGGCGGGTGCCCATGTTGCCGGCTGTTTGCACATGACGATCCAAACGGCCGTGTTGATTGAAACGCTGCTGGAGCTAGGTGCGGATGTCACCTGGAGCAGTTGCAATATTTTCTCGACACAGGACCACGCAGCCGCGGCAATTGCAGCACGTGGAGTTCCTGTGTATGCGTGGAAAGGCGAGACGGTCGAGGAATTTGACTGGTGCATCGAGCAGACACTGATTTTCCCCGACGGCAAACAACTGGACCTGATCCTGGATGACGGTGGCGATTTGACGGCCATGGTCCATCAGAAGTATCCCGAGTTACTTCCGGGGGTGCGTGGCCTTTCCGAAGAAACGACCACGGGCGTCCACCGGCTGTATCAGATGCACCAACGGGGCGAGCTGAAAGTGCCGGCGATCAACGTCAACGATTCCGTAACGAAGAGCAAGTTTGACAACCTGTACGGGTGCCGGGAGTCGTTGGTCGACGGGATCAAACGTGCCACGGATGTGATGATTGCCGGCAAGACCGCGGTCGTCTGCGGGTACGGAGACGTTGGTAAAGGCTGTGCCCATTCGCTGCAACGATATGGCGCGCGCGTCATTGTCACGGAGATCGATCCGATCAATGCCCTGCAGGCGCTGATGGAAGGATTCTCGGTCATGACCATGGAAGACGCCGCGCCGATCGGCAACATCTTCGTTACGGCGACCGGGAATCGGGACGTGATCCGAGGCACGCATATGCAGCAGATGCCGAACGATGCGATTGTCTGCAACATCGGGCACTTCGACTTGGAAATCGACGTGGCTTGGCTCAATGACCAGAAAGACATCTCACGACAAGAAATCAAACCCCAAGTCGATCGATTTACGTTCGCCGATGGGCACTCGATCATCCTGTTGGCGGAAGGCCGACTTGTGAATCTTGGTTGTGCCACGGGCCATCCGTCGTTCGTCATGTCTAATTCGTTCTCGAACCAGGTCTTGGCACAAATGGCGCTTTGGGAAAACCACGAAAAATACGAAGTGGGAGTGCACGTGCTGCCAAAGGAACTTGACGAAGAGGTTGCGCGACTGCACATCGACCAACTCGGGGCCAAACTGACCAAGATGACACCCGAGCAGGCTGCGTACATTGGTTTGCCGGTCGATGGACCTTTCAAACCCGACCACTACCGGTATTGATGCCGACCGGCGCGTATGGACCATCGTTCACGCGGACATCCCGGCCGAGAACTTTGTCTTGCTTTTTTGCTCCCCAGTTCTCGGCCGGAGATCGGCCCGCGGCGAGCTGGCGCGCATCTCGATAGAAAACGGAGACAACCTTCCATGCCTGAAGTGCACGCGTTTCGTGGCCTGCGATACGATCTGGGACATGTCGGTTCCATCAGCGACGTGGTTGCGCCGCCGTACGACGTAATCGACCCAGATTTCCAAGATTCCCTGTACGAAAGGCACCCCGCCAATGTTGTGCGGTTGATTCTGAATCGCCACGAATCCGGTGACGATGACCAGCAGAATCGATACACACGGGCCGCGTGGTTTTTGCGAAACTGGGTGCGTGAGGGGGTTTTGTGCGAGGAGGCGGATCCCGCCCTCTACGTGTATCATCAGCAGTTCGAATACGAGGGCATGCACTGCACGCGACGTGGGTTCATGGGGCGAGTGCGCCTTGAGCGGTTTGGCGAAGGTTCGATTTACCCGCATGAAGAGACGCATGCGGCTGCCAAGGCGGACCGGCTCAAGCTGTTGCAGGCATGCCAGGCGAACCTCAGTCAGATATTTGGCTTGTATCCGGATACGCAAAACTCTGCCCAGGGCATTCTTGAACAGGCGATTATCGGCGCGGCGCCCGTCCAAGCAACAGACCATCTTGGCGTGGTCCACCAACTCTGGCCCGTCACCGATGTGAAGACGATTTCGGACGTGGTTGCCCAGATGACCGCAAAGCCGATCTTCGTCGCCGACGGTCATCATCGCTATGAGACGGCGTGCAACTATCGCGATCAGCTGGCGGCCAAGCAGACGCTTCCGCCAGATCATCCGGCCAATTTCGTGCTGATGATGTGTGTCAGCATGAGTGATGAAGGCATGATTGTGTTGCCAACCCATCGCCTGTTCCGAGGCACGCCGCCACTTTCCGGACAACAGTTGGCCGAGCGGTTGGAACCGTGGTTCGACGTCACCACTGCCGGGACAGGCCCCGCCGGGGCTCCCATCGTCTGGGAGTGTATTGAGCAAGAAGACAACCAAACAACGATCGGATTGTATGCCGCGGCCGATGGCCAGTGGCTGCTGGCACGCATCACCCCGGCCGGACGGCAACGCATGGCTGAATTGGCCGCTGACCATTGTGATCTATGGCAAGAACTCGGAGTGGCCGTGCTGCACCGTTTGATCGTGGAGAACGTATTGGGATGTCGCGATCTGCCAAAACCAAAATACGTGCACGAAGTGTCCGAGGTGGTGACCTCGCTGGAACAGGGTGACAAATCTGATAAACCATTTCCGCTCGCCGCGCTGGTCATGCCCGCCACGCTCGAACATATTCGGGTGATTAGTCAACACGGTGAGCGGATGCCTGCCAAAAGCACGTATTTCTACCCAAAACTACTCAGCGGCTTGGTGATCAATCCGTTGCCCTAGCTGAGAACCCGTATCGAATGTTTCACGTGAAACATTTGGGTTGTGAATCTGGATGAGCTGGGTGGTGCACGGTCCTTTGCGGAAAACGGACCTACCTGTGCCGCCGACGTGATCCCTGTGAAATGTTTCACGTGAAACATTTGGGTTGTGAATCTGGATGAGCTGGGCGGGGCACGGTCCTTTGCGGAAAACGGACCTACCTGTGCCGCCGACGTGATCCCTGTGA
>CAZSOG010000198.1:3767-7519 GCA_964607555.1 uncultured Pirellulaceae bacterium
AATGTTTCACGTGAAACATTTGAGGTGTGAATCTGGATGAGCTGGGTGGTACGCGGTCCTTTGCGGAGAACGGACCTGGCGGTGCCGACCACGTGATGCCTGCGGAATGTTTCACGTGAAACATTTAGGTTGTGAGTCTGGATGAGCTGGGCGGTGCACGGTCCTTTGCGGAGAACGGACCTACCTATGCCGCCCACGTGATGCCTGCGAAATGTTTCACGTGAAACATTTGGGTTGTGAGTCTGGATGAGCTGGGTGGTGCACGGTCCTTTGCGGAGAACGGACCTGGCGGTGCCGACCACGTGATGCCTGCGGAATGTTTCACGTGAAACATTTCATATTCTTGCCAACTCTTCTTCGCCGATCCACGGCCGTACGGCCATGCGCAACACGGGCGCGAGAACGTCGTGGGGCAAGAACATGGGGGCCCTTTGATATTCTCGCGAAACGGTCACCAAATTGACATTTCCTGGTAACGTCGATCGGAGTTAGAATCTGCTTGTTGACAAGGATGCCCGCGACCAATTGGCGCCGTACGATGCGGTCGGTGGAGAAACTGGAGTGACTCGAGCCCTATGCATTGCGAACCAGAAGGGGGGAGTCGGCAAGACGACGACGGCGGTCAACCTGGCCGCTGCGTTGGCCAAGGCCGACTGCGACACGTTGCTGGTGGACCTCGATCCCCAATGCAACGCGACCTCGGGTCTTGGAATCACGCCCACCGAGCGGCACAGCTTGGTTCAACGTCAGCCGCTGCGTGAGTCGTTGTGTGATACGCAAGTGTCGCGACTCAAGGTATTGCCGGGCAGTCGCAGTTTTCAGGATGTATCGCTCCTGGCGACCGACAGTGGTGCGGCGGCGATGTTGCAGCAGCATTTGACACATGGGATGTCCGCGTTTGAGTTCGTTTTGATTGACTGTCCACCGTCGTTGGGCCACTTGACCCGGTCTGCTCTGGCTGCCTCAACCGAGGTATTGATGCCAATCCAGTGTGAGTATTTCGCAATGGAAGGCCTCACGCAGATGATCCACGTCATTCGCGAAGTTATGCGAGAAAGTCCAAATCAGCTTGAGTTCGGCGGGATTCTTTTGACGATGTACGACGATACATTGGAACTGACACGCGAAGTCGACGCGGAAGTACGCGACTTTTTTGGTGAGATTGTTTTCGACACGGTGATTCCGCGTGATGTCGCCGTGTCGGAGGCGCCGAGTCATGGTCGGTCGGTGATCGACTACGCGCCGCGCGCTCGAGGGACCCGAGCGTATATCGAGCTATGCATGGAGGTACTGGAACGTGAATAAAGACCGACGACTGGGACGCGGATTGGCAGCCTTGCTAGGCACGCCGGCTGAGACATCCGACGGCACGACGCCGGACGCCACTCTCGAGACGCGTGCGGACATCACTCCAGCGAGTGTTTCTGATGTTCCATCCGGGTCGGGTTCGGCGGGTTCAGGCGCTGGCATAATCCACTTGGATGTCACGCGGATTGATGACAATCCATTCCAACCGCGGCGCGATTTCGGCGATACGGAGATTGCCTCGTTGGCCGAGAGCCTCAAGCGCCACGAGATGCTGCAACCGGTGCTGGTGCGTCAAGCCGGTGAGCGTTACCAGTTGATCTCCGGCGAGCGTCGTTTGCGCGCCGCGATCCGTGCCGGCTGGTCCACGATACCGGCTCAAGTGCGTGCCGCCGACGATCGGTTGGCGGCGGAATTGGCGATCGTCGAGAACCTCCAACGTAAAGACCTGAACCCGATCGAGAAAGCGCTCTCGTTCAAACGCTACATTGACCAACATCAATGCAAGCAAGAGGAGTTGGCCAAGCGGCTGAAAATCGATCGTTCCACGGTGGCCAATCTGATGCGACTGCTGGAGCTTCCAGACACGGTTGTCGAACACGTGCGCGCTGACCGAATCTCCGCGAGCCATGCGCGGGCCCTGCTGCCCCTTGGCGACGAGCCGTTACAAGTCGAATTCGCGAATCGGATCATCGATGACGGGTGGAGTGTTCGCGCAACGGAACGCGAGGTCTCCGAGCGGATTCAGGATGAGGATCGGGAGCCGCTGCGTGTGGCGGGCGTCATTGGTCCCGGGGCATCCAAGCCAGCGGCCAAGCCGGCGCGCAAGACCAACCAGCACGTGGCGGCACTGGAACAGCAGTTGCGCACGGCGCTCGGCACGCGCGTCGACATTCGGCAGAACGGCAAAGGGCGTGGGCGAATCGTCATCCACTTCACCAGCCACGACGAATTCGAGCGACTTCAAGAGTTGCTTGCCTCCGCCGATGCGACGCTGCAACGCGACGTTGGATGACGATCCGCAAGCACGGTCGAAGACACTAGCCCGGATAATCATGAAGTTCGTCGCGGCAGATCGCTCGTGAATACTCCGGGCTAGATTCCGCGTGCCTTTCTCTGGGCTGCGTCCGCCGCTCCGATGTGCTGTTTGAGTGTCTGCAATTCAAACTCACGTAGCACGTCAGCGACTTTGATATCGGGGTCCCGACTTTCGATCACGCTCCATTCCTCGGCGGCGAACGTATGGATGCGGACCTTGCGGCCATACTTCTTTCGGATCTCCGGGAATCGCTGCACGAAGGGCCATGTGTGCAGAAACGCCTTTTCAAGGTTGAGGGGTGCACAAACCCAGCGATCCCAGTGGCTCGTCTGATCAACCGCCTCACCCGTCATGTCACAGATTTTTGTTACGCCCTTGCGCGTACTGGAGACCACGCAGTAGTTGTTTTCCCACGCCTTCGTGTTGACCATGGTACCGCCATCGAACGCTGACGGCCAAAAGACGATCTCGGCGCCGGCCTGCTGGAGTTTTTCCCAGCCGTCACGCCATTCGATATCGAAGCAGATCTGCGCGCCAACGATTCCGAAATCGGTCTCGAACACGGGTGGGCTGAGCGTGCCCGGCGCGACCCCCGCATCCATTTCGCCAACGGTTGGATGCATCTTATGGTACTCACCAATTGCTTTTCCAGCGCGGTCAATGAACACGGCGGAATTGTAGCACTTGCCTGCCTGCCGCGTGTAAATCGGACAGACCACGTAGCAATCATGTTTTCGGGCAAACTCAGCAAAAGGAGCCGATATCGCGCCGATCGGCTCTTCGGCCACTTTGGACACCGGCGGGCGGCCCGCATCAATATTGACGAACGGAAACACCTCGGGCAGGCAGATAACATCCGGCTCGTAGCAGACGACCTCCTCCATCCTGGCCAGCATTTGCCGGATCATCTGGTCATATTTCGCCGCGTGCAGTTCATTTTGTGATATGCTGGCAATCCACACTTCACGTGGCAAGCGGTTCTTGCGGGGACGCGGTCTTGAACGCATGGGGGCGGCATGTGCGTGCTTCGATGCTGCCAGGACGGTCAACCCGAGTCCGGCGGAACCGCTCTTGATGAACCCACGACGGGTGGCTTTCGGCGCACGGTCGGTCATTGCATGACTCCTTGGAAAGGGCTTACATTGAGATGAATGGCTTTGATGGCCGAAGCCGGACATCTGCTGCGTCTCAAAAAACGTCTCGGCACGGCACTGATCCGAGGATTCGACGGACGTGGACGTCCATCGCACATAGAGGAACTCCGGTTTTGGGCCGCGATCTAAGTGTTAATATAAATGATTTACGCAGCCGGCACAGTATAGGGGTCTAGCTGCTTGCGTCTATCGAATTGTCCAAATATGCCGCCGCCACTTGGAAATGTCCTGTGCGAGTTCGACCAACGGGAGAA